>JAUXAU010000003.1 GCA_030619765.1 Thermoplasmatota archaeon | reverse complement strand
ATTTTTTCCTACCCCCCCCCTCTGGGTTGATGAATTAGTTGAGTCAACTTTTTTTTCTCCACCCTGTTGGGTTTTATCCAGTTGACTTAATAATTTTCGATATAGCGCTGCACCATTTTCAGAAAAACGAAGTTTGGTCCGGCTTGTGATAAGTTGGTTGGTTTGGAACCAATTAATCTCACGTGAGACGTAACTCTTGTCAACCTTTAGCACGTTTGCAATGTCGATTTGTTTACAGCCTTGATGATTGCCAATGTACAACAGTATTTTCTCTTTAGTCGTTCCAGTAACCTCTGATATCATTGCTTCCAATTCATCCATTGGGAGAAACTCTTCGGTCAACCGTACCTTCTCCAACTCCAGGTGGTCGATGTACTCGAGAAACTTTACCTTCATCATATCCGCATGTTCAGGTTTGACGACCAATCGGTCCATGTCGTCGGTAGAGTGTTTGAGAGCCGCATATGCAACGGTCATCTTTTCACATGTCATAAACAACTCGTTCGTGAACGGTTTAACCTTGGAATCTTGGAACATTGCATGGATTTCATTTACAATTTCCTCGAGGCGTTCAAGTGTATCGTCGGGCATTACTATTCTGTCAGGTGTTAGCTGCCACACCCAAATGACATGTTTTCGCCACACGTCTTGAGGGATCTTCCGCTTGATTTTGCCCTGTTCCCATAACTTGTGCCGCCTGTTAATTTCTTCTTTAGTGATGTCATTCTCACCAAACACGAAGATAAATGGCCATCGATTGCGATCAACAGGTCCTAGTATGTTGCCCATCCATGTCGCATGCCACCGTGTTGGGATAGTTGCAACCCTTGCGCTGAAATTTAATGCACCGATTCGCCTTACACGAGCTGGACTGTCTGCCTTCACTGCCCGCCGCACTCTGATAAAACCCTGGCTCATCACTTCCCTAAGTTGCATGATCTCTTCCATTTCCCAGGCTTGTAGACCATCAAGACCGACCAACATTTTATCGCACAAAGGGAGAATACCCCACTCAACTTCCCATGAGTCGCCCACTTGTATTATTGTATAGGAAATTCCTGTTCTCGTTGCTGTTTCAGCAGTCGCATACTCACAACCAACTGGACTCAGATTGAACACAATATCAATAATGATTACTGTCTTCGCACATCGAGAATCCCCCCCTAGCAACACTGAGAGAATTCCGAGGGTGTCCTCTCTGATGTATAGGACTGAATGCTGCACCAAAGCGCAAAAAAACTTTGCCAAATCTCTTCCTACAATACTAGGTGCAATTGTTTCGGAGATATCGGATTCAAGGTTTTCATTATCGGCGAAATATTTTTTAAAGTTTTTTCGATCTTCTGGTGTAATCTTATAGTTAAGGAAGTAGTCTCTCTCCGGTTGCATTTCATTCGCAATAAGAAAGAATCGATACGGTTTCTTGGTGGTGTCAATGGCGACTCGCCCTTTAATTTTATAAACGCCAAACGCTGGCGTTGCCTTTCCCGTTGTAACGTAATACACCTTCATGGGTTTTATTGTGCGGGACTCTTCGATTTTTTTTACTTGGTTGGCCACTTTACTAGTAGGATCAAGTTTAATATCCCTCAAAGGGTGCATCGCTTGGATCACAAAACAATTGACAAATTCTACAGGCTGTTTACTGAGCTTTTTCTCTTTACAAGTAGGGCACTTATTGCCCCCGCTGGGCTTGAAGCCATACTGGAAGAAGAATGCAGGTGACATTTTCCTTCGCTTCTCGTGCCCGCAGGGACATTTATACAGTATTACAACTGGAACAACACGCCGCTCACTAATTATCTGCGGAACTAACGATAAGGCAACAAATTTATCTACTAGTTTGTAACCGACTTCAGGAAGTGTTGTATCAACGTACACCTCTGGTTCCTTTGCTTCGCCTTTTGGGTTATAAAAAGGACAATCATCCATCTCTTTATAGGGACAGAAACCGAGTTCCCGGATCTTGTTGCAACCCGTTAACTTATCCGACTTAAATGCTGATTTGATGATCGCCTCTAACTCTCTTGGGGTATCAGGTGGCAAGTTTTTCTTATTCCACTCGAACATTAAAAGTGTGATTTCATCGAGATTTAATCCCCGCTGCCGGTACCAACATGCAAGAGCAAAGGCAGTATCATTCCACTTTTCAATCCCTAGTCCGCCTTTCAATATGTTTTCGACGCAATCCGGATTCTCTCCCAGAAACCTTGGTGGTTTTTCAGCCACAGGCACCTCTGGCACTCCAAGGTGTTTACAAACCGCTTTAATATATCGTCCAAATACTTCTTCCGCTGGGTTATCTTTCAAATCATAGAAATCATGTTCAAAGTGATTGTGGATCGCAACGAAAGAATCTGTGCCAAGTAATTCCAACTTCAAGTCATGCCTTTTCACCGATTTTACAGGGGTGCCGCTGATTCCATACTGATGATGGCCTTTCGTTCTGGTTCTCTCGAAATATGTGCCCATCTCTCTGCATTTTTTAAGGGTCACATCGCAGGTTTTAATGTTGTCTGGATCGTCAAAGTCGGCGGTCCAGGAAAATTTTCCTACATGTTTTCCCCATGTGATCTGCCCTGGAAAATATCCCAGGACGATCCCTAGCCCCTTTTTATCAATTGCATCTATAGATTGCAAAAACTCTGCCTTAGTAAGGGGAACTTCATCCTCTTTCTCGGTCCGTGTCCATGAAAGTGCTTTTCTCCTTGTGGGGACATATGGTCTCTTCTTTCCATCTTTGTAAATGGCAGTGGTCATATTAAATCCGAGATCGTAAAAAAAAGTTCCTATACTCTTCAGCTTGGTTACATCGTTTTTCACAACTAGTTTCTTCGGTTCTGGACTCGGTGGTTGTTGCGTTGCTTTGTCGGTTTTCTTATTGTTTTTAACCTTTGGATCTGGAGTGACATTATTAGACGGCTTTTTCTTTATTTCATCTGGCATCTCAGGCATACCCCCTCTCGATTCAGTAACGCATAACTGCCACACCTATTGCAGTCTCCATATACACCCACAATAGATTCATCTTCAAATCTTGGGTCCATCTCTATCTAATCTCCTCATGCACCTATCAATTACAATTTATCCATTATACGATTCATTGAACAGATGGATCATCCTGATAATCCTCCGAGAAATTTGGTCCTGTTCATCGGCATCTGCTATTGCAGCTTGTTGATCGCTATTATACGACATATTTCATCTCCCCCACTGAATACACTGTTGGATTTTCCTTGTCAATGGTAAACCCAACCGTCTCAATTCAGCGGTAAGAACCCTGTCACAATCTTCAAACGAAGGAGCTTCAGCGATTCCAACCTTGATGGATTCGTACTGCCCGATGTTGATGGTTAGGGACTTGGAAAACGCATATGTTTTCTTCTGGGCACCAGCTGTCTTGTCGATGTTTTCGTCCATTGGTATATCACCTGCAAAATTAGTGATAGAAGGCACATTTGTGCCTTCCATCGCCGAATTAACCCGCGAGAGTGTAGTACGTATATCCAGGTGTTTTCTTGGAGTCGACACTAGCAACCCTGACTCTTATAGGGAAAATCCCACGATCGATTATTAACTTGATTTGCCGTAACACTACAGGAGAAGAACAGTGGTACCAAACAGTGTCAATATAAAGTGTGCAGCTCTCACCAAAGTCGCCCGCCAAAATTTGCGCCTGGGTTAGGATTCCTTCCTTCTTTCTCTCCCCGTCTAGGAAAACGTCAATCTTGGGGTAACCGTAGCCTTCCCCACTGGGGATAATGTCGCTGATATCTACGATGTCGCCAGTCCCTTGTGGTGCTTGAGGGACTTTCGGCAGCGCACCACCTACCGACCCTGGTTCAGGTTCTTGCTCTTGCGGTTGCGGTGACGGAGCAGCATCACTTGCAGGTGCCGCAGGTTCCTCCTTTGACGTGGGCGCTTCACCTGTGGGCTGCTGTTCTGGTGTGGTTGCATCGCCTGTGGGTTTCTCTGTTGTTCCTGGTTGAGCAACTTCCTTTTTTTCCGGTTCTGGAGCGCCTGATGGCGCTGGTTGGTTTTCACTTGCATCGATGCCGGCCTTCTCCTCGCCAGCACCCTGGGCACCACTGTTAGGTGCGGTCCCCTTTGCTTCCGAAGGTTCTTGACCTTCTTTCTCTTTCTTTTCTTCTTTTTTTGTGTTTTCTTCCGGCATACTATCGCCTCCTACAAATTTTAATTTACCGAGAAACGGTTCACTTAGGAGCCCTTTCCCGATCAACTCGTTGATCCAATCGTATGGGTCAGAAATTTGGCATTTCTCCTTGAGAAACGCTTCCGTGGCCTCATCCCATCGAAAAAACCCATTCTCCCCCATATGATTCTTGCTGTACTCGCGTAGCTTACCTATTGCAATTTTATTATTTTCATCCATTTCTTAAACCTCCAAAATTCTATTTCCCCTACCCAATTTTAATCGGTTAAAACATTTTGAGTAGGCATAAAAAATATGGAAAGATTTAAATAATACAGAAAGAATAAGATAATGCAGCCTGCAGGGCTCGTTTGTTTGGACGACAGGGGGGCTCTTTTGGGCTTCATTTCGCATTTTTTACACCAACTTCCTCCTTTTGCATCTCACCAATTTCTTGGAGAATAACATAAAAAAACTCGGCTTTATTGGGATCGATGCCCGGGTGCAACTCCAAAAATTTTTGGAGGTTTTTATCCATCATCATGATGCCTCCCTTCGGTCATCCCCAACGCCTTTGCTTGCGCCTTGCTAAGATACCCCATCCTGGCTAGTTCTCGTTTTACAGCACGACGCACGAAGCTTGATAAGGTTTCACCCCTAATGTTGCAGATTCGATGGATTACAAGGATTTCAGGATCTTCCATCCTAGCAAAGACATAACCGGGATACATTACGGTGTTAGCTCTAGTTTTCATTCAATAAAGTAATAAAGTTCTCGCATATTACCAAGTGCTGAACGAAAATGAAAAGTGTTCAGCACTAATTTATATAGTAGAACATTGACAGATACTAACATGGGTAGTTATGTAATGGACTTTAGAGACGAAGTACGAAGAGGTTACTTATCACAGGTGTATTTCCTGGCGTACCCGGAGCCTATTTCTGTAGATAAGATACTAAAAAGGTTTTACCCATTTGATAAGAAATACAAGCACAGAAAGGTGGGAGAGATGGAATTACAAACACCTTACCCTATGAGGAAAGGGAGCCCAGCAGAGGAAAGTGCTGTGTCGAGAGCAAGGAAACGACTACTCAAGGCAACCTACATCAGAGATTGCGGTGGTAATAGTTTCTTATCTCTCCCAAAACCTTTAGTCGATGGTACTGAACGATCATTGAAAGAGAATAAAATTAACTTAACTGATTGTGAAAAAAGAATACTATATTTTGTTTTTGATTCTAATGAGTTTAGAGGATTGTGGCACATTAAATCCATAAGCCGTAATTTGTTGCATTCTCGCCACTTCGATGGGATAGGATCTATTATAATTGCGTTAGGATGCATATCCACTACGTTGTTTTCAATAAAGAATAATGCGAAAATACCTTCTCCTACTACTTTTGATGAATTTAAAGCGGAATGGAAAGAGTGTAAAGAAAGGATGCCTAAAGATAATCAGTTAACGAAATGGTTTAGGAGAGTATATGAAAAATATATGTCATCGATAAGTGGCGATCCATGGAAAGTAGATGATTTTACCTCGATGGGAGTGACATTAGGCATCCGCCCTGGCACCATCGATCATGCAGCAATCTTGTTTGCCATCCCGGTGGATTTATTAAAAAAACTGAGATTACTAGTGCCTCAAATATTTTTAATGTCTATGTCTGGAAGCATGAAAAAATTGATTGATATTGCAACAGTGGAATTCAAATCTGTCATGGAATCAAAGGAGAAACAAAAGGATTAGCGTTCACATTTATGCTTCTACAAATGATCATAGTCTTATGCCTTCACCTTCTTTTTCTCTTTTTCTTGTCGGAGTTCTCCCCACTTACCCGTCATCATACCTCGTAGCTTCTCTATAAACAATGGGTTCTCGAGTAGGTTTTTTTCAATGTTGGATAATTTCGCATCTTGCTCACTTATTTTCTTATTTAAACGGCTTATCTCCTTTTGATGGTGCTCCCTCAATTCCTTAATTATGGTTGTTTCATCAGATGGCGCTTCAAAAATCAAAAGGTGCTTCATGCCCTTTAGATATTCTTCCTTCAGTTCATCTTCTGTAAATCTCACATAGTTCGGAGACAAATAACCTTCGTGGCCCATCAGCAGCTCGGCAACGTCTCGATCATGCTTGCTAAATTTGGTTCGAAAGAATTTCCTCGTGGAGTGTATGTGGATGAGAAACCGACCAGTTCTCGGATCTTTCTGATCCAGTTTGGCTTTTTTCAAAAGTCCATTCCATATGTTCCTTGCATTGCTGGTTTCGAAGGGAAAAACACGGTTGTCCTCAATTTCTTTTTTTACATTTGGAAAATTGGTTCGTTGAACTGCAAGGGCCAGGACACTACTTCTCTGCTTCAACCATTCATTGAGTGCATCGGTTGCCTCATTACTGATGAACGTGGTACGAGTAGTTTTTGTTTTCACACTATTTGGACCTGTGTATCGCACAACGATTTTCGTAGGTTTAGAGTCACGATCAACATCTTCTAGTTTCAATTGCACAAGCTCGCCAATCCGCATTCCGGATGAAGCAAGAGTTAGAAACATTGCCCGACTCTTAGCATCTCCATGGATTAAGATTTTTTTTAGTATCTCCGGTGTGAGAACTGCTTCCTGTGTTATTGGTTTGTTGCCAGTTCCACGTCTCCGTATGTTCTCCCATACGATATCATCAAGCCGAATTCTGTACTGTTTCAGAAACACTCTGACGACATCCACTGCATTTGAGGTTGTTTTTGGTGCAAGTTTTTTCTCAATTAGCCATTTCCAATATATCTTGATGTCCCTTTCGTATGTTTCCAGTGCATCCAGCTGCTCATTATTCTCTAACCTCCTTACGTCGACGATATAGTTATCCGGGTCCTTTCCTATGACTTTAAAAAAATATTTCAGATGGCACCGGTATCCTCTTATCGTACTACCGCTCGTGAAGTTGGTTAGAAAATCTTCTACTGTTTTTGATTGAAATCGTTCAAATTGTTCTTTGGCCATATTATCACGTCTAGAATATGGACTTCAGAGTTTATAAGTTATTCGGTAGATAAATCTGCAGTGTTTCTTTTGGTTTTTTCCGAACATCTTCAAGACTTTTAAATAGTAAAACAGATTATACAGAAAATTAGTGAACGAAAAATGAAATTAAAATATATTGTCTCAATTCTAGCGGCATTCATCATCATATCTACAGCTGTTTTTGTAGCACTACTTCAGAACCAATCAGGTTTAGATGTTATCGATGAAGATATAATATCGGATGATGAAAAGCCAACGCCAGTTGGCAATCTTTCTTTTCAGGATGCTGTTAATGCATTTGCATTTGATATTTTTAGAGAAGTGCATGAGGTAAATGAAGGTAATCTGTTTATCTCACCCTACAGTATTTTTACTGCTCTTGCTATGACCTATGAGGGTGCCAGAGGTGAAACAGCTGAGGAAATGGCGAACGTACTCAATGTTAAGCAGGATAATGAATCCTTTCACATTTATATGAAAAACCTCTATGAAGTGCTCAATACGAAAAACGAGGAGTATAACATTAGCACCGCGAATGCCTTGTGGGTAAAAGAAAACCTTCAGCTGCTTGAAGCATATCTAAATGTTATCCGAGAGCATTATGGTGGAGATGCCACCGAGGTTGATTTTTCAAATCCTACAGAATCCGCAGCGATTATCAATCAATGGGTCGAAAACCAGACGAATGGATTAATAAAGGATCTCATAACAGCAGATGCGATAAGCCCTCTTACCGCGTTGATACTCACCAACGCTATCTATTTCAAAGGCATCTGGGAAACCCAGTTTGACCCTGTGAATACAACTAATCGAACGTTTGAAACCACAGCAGAAACATCTGTTGAAGCTCCGACAATGAGCTTCATAGATACCGAGGATGTCTTTTACTATACTGAAACTGATGATCTACAGATTTTAGAACTGCCCTATACAGGAGACGATATATCCATGATAATTCTACTTCCGAAAAACAATGATTTATCACCTGCTATCGATACAATTGATAACGACATGTTCTCAGAATGGATCGAATCCATGGTTGAAACAAAGGTGGATATCTATCTCCCAAAATTTAAGGTTGAAACCTCCTATTCGTTAGGGGATTATCTTATTGAGCTTGGAATGAATATCCCATTTACCTCTGAGGCCAATTTCTCAGGCATCACTGGTAGAAGAGATTTATTTATCAGTAAAGTTCTGCATAAAGCGTTTATAGATGTTAATGAAGAAGGAACAGAGGCGGCAGCTGCAACTGCAGTATATATGGAACTCACTGTGAATGGTGGTTCATCAAGGGTTGTTTTTGATTGTAATCATCCTTTTATGTATCTCATTCAACATAAACAAACAGGAACGATACTCTTCATGGGTAGTATCAGTGATCCATTAGCGTAAAACACATTTTTTTCAATTTTTTTTTATCGTCATATCAAGTGATTTTAATGAATTTTGATTAAATAAATTCAAAAGAGAACTTTATAAATCAATACTGGTTTTAATTATTATAATTGGGGAGTGAAAAATGCCATATTGTAATGAATGTGGGAAGAAAAATGATGATGATGCGCAATACTGTACTAAATGTGGTAATTATTTAGCCAAGAGTAGTTCTTTTGAGAAGGATATTGATAAGTTTGCTGAAGAATTTGGTAGAAAGGCTGAGCAATTTGGCAAAAGGATAGAAAAAAAGGCAAAAGCGTTTGCAAAATCAGTTGGAGAAAGTTCACGCTCAACGGAAAAGCATTGTTCAGATTGCGGGACAGAGCTTGATAGCGATGCAAAGTTCTGTAGGAAATGTGGGAAGAAAATTGAGTGATTAAAGATATTTTTAGGTTTCTACCCAGGAAAAAACCAAATGAACTTTAGGTTTAAAACAGAGTTTAAGAATATAATCAGGATACAGGGATTAGAGATCAAGAGTCGCATTACATCCTGTGATTAGTGTTTCTCCTCTTATGGCCCACGTTTTATGATTAAAGCCTTTTTAGATGAGTACCGTCGTCCGGAGTAATATGTTTAATGATCCCACATATATGCTTAAATAATAGAAAGGCTTCTCTGAAATAATTAAAATTACTAAGAGTGGTAGATAACTAACCAATAAAAGCTTATGAGTATAAAGTTGCTTCAGTCAGGTATCTACATTTTAGGGGATTTAATATGAAGATCATCGTTAAGGGTGCTCGCGAACATAACCTTAAGAATATTACAGTTGAGCTACCAAGGGATAAATTCATAGTTATTACTGGGCTTTCTGGATCTGGAAAATCAACCCTAGCTTTTGACACGATTTATGCAGAAGGACAACGGAGATATGTTGAGTCGCTCTCTGCATATGCACGTCAGTTTCTTGGGCGTATGCAGAAACCTGATGTAGACAGCATTGAGGGTTTGTCACCAGCAATATCAATTGAGCAGAAATCGACAAGTAGAAACCCACGGAGTACCGTTGCCACGATTACTGAGATTTATGATTATCTACGATTGCTTTTTGCGCGAATTGGAGTGCCCTATTGCCCGGCGCATGATATAAGAATTGAACCGCAATCTCCTGAAAGTATCGCAAGGAGTATTTCGAAAGACTTTGATGGGATGATTACAATTCTTTCTCCGATTGTTCGGCAGAAAAAAGGGACTTATGAGCAACTGTTTAGAAGTTTGCACAAAGAAGGCTACACTCGGGTTCGAGTGAATAAAACGATTTTTAGAACCGATGAAGAGATCAAGTTGGAGCGGTATAAAAAACACGACATAGAAATCATAATTGATCGTTTGAAAATTAGTGATAAGTCACGGCTTGCTGAGGCGTGTGAAAATGCTTTGAAGAAATCTGATGGTCTTTTGATTGTTCTTGACAAAGAGGGAAATGAAGTAGTGTATTCTTCGAAGATGGCGTGTCCAAAATGCGGGGTGGTATTTGAGGAATTACAGCCTAGGATGTTTTCTTTTAACAGTCCGTTTGGTGCTTGTGAGGAATGCCACGGGCTAGGCATTAAGATGGAGTTTGACCCTGATCTGATTATTCCAGATAAGGAAAAATCCATCGCGGATGGCGCTGTTTCACTTTATAAAACTGTACGGGATGGTTGGCGGATACACTATCTTGGAGCGGTTGCCAAACACTTTGGATTCGACATTTTTACTCCTATAAAGGATTTGAAAGAACATCAATATAATGTATTGATGTATGGCTCTCCTGAGAAGATCAGGTTTAACGTGGTTATGAAAAACGGTGATACTCAATGGTCTGGGAGAGGAGCATGGGAGGGCCTCATTCCGCAATCTGAACGATTGTATAGGCAGACAGAGTCCGATTATAGAAGAAATGATATGGAAAAATTCATGAATATATCCAAGTGCCCTGTGTGTCACGGGAAACGACTAAAACAAAAGATACTATCAGTGAAGATTGCTGAGAAATCGATTATTGATGTTACTGATACGTCAATTAAAGATTGTATCGTTTTTTTCAAGACATTAACACTTTCTAAAAAAGAGGAGGAGATTGCATTTCAGATATTAAAAGAAATCAGATCTAGGTTGGATTTTCTTGACAAAGTGGGTCTAAATTATTTAACGCTTTCACGGGGTGCTAGGACGCTCTCTGGGGGAGAGGCGCAACGGATTCGACTTGCAACGCAGATTGGCTCTAATCTGATGGGGGTCATATATATCCTTGATGAGCCGTCGATTGGGCTTCATCAGCGTGATAATAAGAAATTAATCAATACGCTATATCGGTTGAGGGATCTTGGAAATACCTTGATTGTTGTTGAGCATGACGAGGAAACCATAAGACATGCTGATTATGTTATTGATATGGGACCTGGTGCAGGTATTCATGGAGGAAAGATAGTAGCCGAGGGGACACCTGAGGAAATTGAGAATCATCCGACTTCGCTTACAGGGAAGTATCTTTCAAAGGAATTGCAAATTGCTCTTCCAAATAAGAGAAGAAAATCGGAGAGGTATATTCATGTTCATGGGTGTCGTGAGCATAACTTGAAAGATATTGATGTTGATATTCCCATTGGCGTTCTTACCCTTATTACAGGTGTTTCTGGAAGTGGGAAATCAACCCTTGTGTATGATATTTTGTATAAGGGGCTCATGAAGAAACTGCATAATTCGCGGGTTAACCCCGGTGATCATGATACTATAACGTTTGATGAACAGATTGATAAGGTCATTGTGATTGATCAGAGTCCTATAGGTAAGACTCCTCGGAGTAACCCTGCTACTTATACAAAAGTTTTTGATGAGATTCGCAAGATTTTCGCTAAGACACCAGAGGCACGGGTTCGAGGGTATAAACCTGGGAGGTTTTCATTTAATGTTAGAGGTGGACGGTGTGAAGCATGCAGTGGGGATGGACTGATAAAAATTGAAATGAATTTTTTACCTGATATCTATATCGAATGTGAAGAATGTAAAGGAAAACGCTATAATAAGGAGACTCTTGAGGTTACGTATAAAGGGAAAACGATTGCTGATGTTTTAGAAATGAGTGTTGAAGAGGCACTTGAACTTTTTGAACGCATCCCTTTTATTAGGAGGAAATTTGAGACGTTGTCACGTGTGGGTCTTGATTATATTAAACTTGGTCAGAGTTCGACTACGCTGTCTGGTGGTGAAGCACAACGGATTAAACTTACGCGGGAGTTGTCAAAGAAGAGTACTGGAAGGACGTTGTATTTGCTTGATGAACCAACAACTGGTCTTCATTTTCATGATGTAAAGAAACTTATTGATGTTTTGAATAGCCTAGTTGAGATGGGAAACACGATTGTTGTAATCGAGCATAACCTTGAAGTGATTAAGTCAGCGGATTACATTTTAGATCTTGGGCCCGAAGGTGGAGATATGGGTGGTTATGTTGTTGCGTTTGGATCACCTGAAGAGATTACACAAAACAGGGATAGCTTTACTGGTGAAATCTTAAAAAATATTGTGTGTGAAAGGATACATGTTTGAGGTGAATAATCTTCCAAAGAACCCTGGATGCTATCAATTCAAAGATGAATTTGGAAAAGTACTCTACGTGGGGAAGGCAAAGAATCTTCGAAAACGGGTGATGAGTTATCTAAAGAAAAATGATTTAGATATAAAAAGCCTAAGTCTGGTTAGGAATATTGACTCGGTAGAGTGTATTGTAACAGATACTGAAGTTGAAGCATTTATCCTAGAAAACACACTTATTAAACGGTATCAACCCAGGTATAATATCAAATTAAAAGATGCCAAGAATTATGCCTATATTCAGTTGACAGATGAGGACTATCCCAGGCTTCTTATCGCCAGAAATAAGATGGGAAAAGGAAGTTTTTACGGCCCGTTTGTTTCCTATCATGAACGGGATTATATTTTACAGTTTTTACGTAAGACGTTTATGATTAGGACCTGTAAACGTATGCCAAAAAAACCGTGTTTGCGGTATCATATTCATCTTTGTAGTGCACCATGTGCTGCCCTTATTTCTTTGCAGGAGTATAACGAAAGGATAGAGAAGGTAAGATTGATTTTATCAGGAAGTGAAAAAAAACTGTTAAAACAGATGCAGCGTGAAATGAAAATGCATTCAGAGAACGCTCAGTTTGAACAAGCTCTTGAACTGCGAAACCAAATCACTGCACTTGAGCATCTTAGTGAACGGCAGAACATTGATCGACAGAGAAAATATGACGAGGATATCATTAATTATCAGGTGAAAGATGAAAAGGTCTATTTATTGCTCTTTAACATCTATAAGGGTACGTTATCAAATAAGAATGAATTTGTCTTTGATTTCAATGAGGATTTCCTTGAGGAATTTCTCATTCAATATTATTCGGAATACCCCGTACCAAAAGAAATTATTCTGCCAGATAAAATGGATGAGTCTTTTTCTTCTTTTCTGAAAATTAAGAAAGGATCTAAGGTAGTGCTTACCACTCCTTTGAAAGGATCTAAGAAGCAGCTGCTTGATTTAGTGGCAAAAAATATTGATATATCTTTTTTTGCAGAAGTTGAGAAGGTTGAAGCGCTACAAAAACGATTAAATCTTAAGGACAGTCCTTCGGTTATTGAATGTTTCGATATTTCCCATTTATCTGGGACGTCAACAGTTGGGTCTATGGTGCAGTTTCGCAATGGGAAGCCAGATAAAAGCAACTATCGCCGTTTTCGCATTCGAACAGTTGAAGGTATTGATGATGTTGCTGCAATAAGTGAGGTTGTTAAGCGAAGATACACCCGTCTTTTAGCAGAGGATTCTGAGTTTCCAAATCTTATTATAATCGATGGAGGTAGAGGGCAGCTTAATTTCGCGTTAAGGCAGCTTGAAAAACTTGATGTGAAAATCCCAATAGTTTCCATTGCAAAACAGTTTGAAGAGATCTTTGTTCCAGGAGTAACTCATCCTTTACGGCTAACAAAAACTGATAAAGCACTTCGGTTTATTCAGGAGATTCGTGATGAGGCACATCGTTTTGCATTGAAGTATAATAGGCTTCTTCGTGAAAAGGAGTTGGTATCATAAGAAAGTTCAAGCTTGTCACTGACCTAGTGCCTAAGGGATCGCAGCCTGAGGCGATACAAAAACTTGTTGAAGGTCTTCATCGAGGTGAGGAGTACCAGACCCTGCTAGGTGTTACTGGCTCTGGTAAGACGTTTACTATGGCCAATGTGATTGAAAAGGTGCAGAAGCCAGCGCTTGTTTTTGCTCATAATAAAACACTTGCCGCGCAGTTGTATAGTGAGTTTCGGGAGTTTTTCCCAGAAAACCGTGTGGAGTATTTTGTTTCATATTATGATTATTATCAGCCGGAGTCGTATATTCCTTCAAAGGATCAATATATCGAAAAGGATGCTGATATCAACCCAAAGATTGAACAGATGCGGCTTGCCGCGACAGCATCTCTTCTTTCTAGAGAGGATGTAATTGTTGTGGCGTCTGTTTCCTGTATTTATAGTGTTGGGGATCCTCATGATTTTGCCACGCTTGGCTTTGAAATAAGCAAAGGGCAGAATGTGGAACGGAAAAAGATTCTTGAACATCTTGTTGACATGCAATATGAGAGGAATGATTTTGATCTTGCACCTGGTCGGTTTCGGGTGAAAGGTGATACAATTGATCTTATCCCTGGGTATTATGACAATATTATCCGTGTTGAGATGTTTGGTGATGAGATTGAAAAAATACGGGAGATCAACAAGATTACTGGTGAAACGTCTGATGTATTTGATCATGTTTTTGTATATCCTGCTAAGCATTTTGTTATTGAAGGGGGTAAAAAAAAGCAGGCGATTGAGTCTATTAGGAATGAGCTTGAAGAACAGTTACCAAAACTTGATA
This sequence comes from Thermoplasmatota archaeon, assembly GCA_030619765.1. GTDB lineage: Archaea > Thermoplasmatota > E2 > DHVEG-1 > DHVEG-1 > JAGLML01. Next base: position 65,798 of record JAUXAU010000003.1, on the reverse strand, counting down.
TGATTGAGACCCATCGGTTGAAACAGCGGACGCTTTATGATCTTGAGATGATTGATGAGATGGGTTATTGTAAAGGTATTGAGAACTATTCCCGACATTTTGACGGGCGGAAACCCGGGGATAAGCCATTTTGCTTACTTGATTATTTCCCTAAGGATTTCCTATTGTTTATAGATGAGAGTCATCGGACCATTCCTCAGATTCATGGGATGAATCACGGAGATTATTCACGGAAGAGGGCATTGGTTGATTATGGTTTTCGACTTCCTAGTGCCTTTGATAATAGACCACTAACCTTTGATGAATTTACACAGTATATGAAGAGCGTGATTTTTGTATCAGCAACACCAGGTGACTATGAACTAGGGATATCTGATCAGGTTGTCGAGCAGATTATCCGACCAACAGGTCTTGTTGATCCACTAATTGAAGTTCGGGGTATCCAAGGTCAAATAGCCGATTTGATAACTGAAATTGATAAAACTGTGAAGCGGAAGGAAAGGGTAATTGTCACAACAATTACAAAAAAACTTGCTGAGGAACTTGCTAACTATTTTGCTGGGAAAAATATTAAAACTCGGTATCTTCACGCGGAGATCGAAACACTTGAGCGATCGGAGATTATCCGGCAGTTTCGACTAGGCGAGTTTGATGTTTTAGTTGGTATCAATCTGCTTCGTGAGGGAATTGATATTCCTGAGGTAGGCTTTATTGGCATCCTTGATGCTGATAAGGAAGGTTTCCTACGTGATGCAAGGAGTCTTATTCAGATTATCGGGAGAGCTGCAAGGAATGTGAATTCGAAAGTTGTGTTGTATGCAGATAATATTACTAATTCAATTAGGCAAGCACTTGATGAGACAAACCGACGAAGAAACATTCAAGTTGAGCATAATAAATTACACAACATTGTTCCAAAGACTATTGTCAAGCCGATTAAAGAAAAAATTGTTGAGGTAAAGGATATAAAACATATCCCAAAAGAAGACATTCCGAAGATGATTATTTTGATTGAGTTTGAAATGAGAGAGGCAGCAGATAATCTTGATTTTGAAAAAGCGATCTTTCTTAGGGATAAAATAAACAGGTTGAAACAAACGTTATCTAGTCATACATAGCAGGTTTCATTAAGGCCAACAGAAGACTGAAATATAGTTATTACTTTGCAAATTAGGATGTAATATCTAGTAAACTACTCATTGGTAACAATTATGATTGTTCCCAAAACATTTTTTTACTTAAAACATGGTTAATCTAGGAAAATTATGAAAGAGATACTACCTAGAAACATCCGTAAATCGATAGAGCAAATACGACTGGATAACACCAGTGGATCAGTAGAACTAGCTAAAAAATCAGCAGAGCTATTGATCCTTCTCGTAAACAGAAATGGTTCTCTGGCTCAAATAAATAACACTGCTTACTCTTTAGTACAATCCCAGCCAACCATGGCTTCTATTTTCAATCTTGTCAACAATCTGATGTTAACTATAGATAAAAACAAAAACCAACAACAAAAAAACATAGTAAATAACTATTGTAAAAAATTCCTACAAGATCTAGAAACATCAGATAATTCAATCAGTAAACAAGCAATGGAACTTATTAAAAACAATGCAACAATTATCACCCATTCATATAGTTCCACAGTCTTATACACGCTTCTTTTTGCAAAATCCTTTGGAAAAAAATTTTCTGTTATTTGCACTGAATCACGTCCAATGAATGAAGGTATACAACTGGCAAAACAGCTAGGAAAAAACGGAATTAAAGTAAAACTCATAGTTGATTCCGCTGTTTTCTCATTTATATCAGATGCCGATGTGATCCTAGTTGGAGGAGACGCGATAACAAACACTGGTCTTATAAACAAGATTGGAACAAAAGGAATAGCAATGACAGCACAACACTGCAACACAGCAATATACGCCCTCTGTTCAACTATAAAATTCCTCCCACCCAACTACCCATTGAATCTAAATCAGCAAAAAAACCCAAATGAAATAATAAGCAATAAAATATCAAACGTCACCCCTATTAACTACTATTTTGATCTCACACCGCTAGAATATCTCACAGGAGTTATCACAGAAAAAGAAACGCTAAAACCTCTAGAGATTAAAGAAAGAATAAAACATCTCCAGTTACATAATGGTTTTTCCTAGAAATCATCTAACGGTCATCACCTTTTTAATTCTGTAAAAATCGTGTCTATTTCTATTATTAAATAATCATATTCTATGATTAGAGTTTTTATTCGTAATTTTATTAAGAAATCATTTGTTGTAAGTTAAATATGGATATTGGAAAATTTACAGAAAAACTGGTACTTGATTTAGCCAAAAAAGGTTACGAATCAGGAGAAGCTAAGTTTGACATCAATGCAGATAAATGTGCTCTACTAGTTGTTGATATGCAGGACGAATTTGTTAAACCACGCTGGACACCTTACTGGGTACCAGAGGCGACGAGGCAAGTTCCACGTATCAAAAGCTTGATAGAACACTGCCGAGAGAGAAACATACCTGTTATTTTTACCGTTTATTCAAAGACTCATAACTATCTTGATCGTCCTAAAATTCTACCTCTTATGCCTACTCGTTTTCCTGACCTTGAAGTTGATCAGTCTTCGTTTTTCATAAAAGGACATGTTTGGCATGAACTAGCCCCAATTGAAGGTGAAATTATTATTCATAAATCGTCCTATGGAGCGTTTTATGATACTCCATTAGAAACTATTCTTAAAAACATGGAAAAAGACACGGTGATTATTTGTGGAACGTTGACCAATTATTGTTGTTCTACAACTGCAAGGCAGGCATTTGAAAGAAGCTTTAAGGTTGTATTTGGAAGCGATGTGACATCAGCACATTTCCCGGATTTGCATGAAGCTGAATTGAAGGTTTTACGAAAAGGGTTTGCTAGGATTTTATCTCTTAATGAACTCATTAAAGAGATATAATACATCGTTATGGATACAATGATTAGAGGCTAAGAGTACAATCATGTTTTATGATTAGAGTCTTATTCAGATATTATAAGTCATAACTAGCAAAACATTTTTCAAACTTAGTTGATTATCTTAAAAATAAATTGGAGGCGGTTGTTGTTGGAAGATAAGATTGTTTTGATTACTGGTGTAACTTCGGGCATTGGAAAAGAGACTGCACGAGCGCTTGCAGGATTTGGTGCAACTGTTGTTTTTACAACTAGAGATGAACTAAGAGGTAAGAATACAAAAGATGAATTAATAAAGTCAAGTAACAACAAAAAAATTGATTTTTTAAATTGTGATCTTGCATCATTTGATTCCATCAGAAATTGTTGTAAAGAGTTTAAATCAAAATATAATAAGCTTCATGTTTTAATTAATAATGCTGCTGTTTGGGATTTTAAAAGAAGAGAATCAAAAGATGGTATTGAAAATATTTTTGCAACAAATTATCTTGGCCCTTTTCTCATGACAAATCTGTTACTTGATGTTTTAAAGAAAGGCAGTCCCTCTCGTATAATAAATGTGACATCTGGAATGCATTATGGTACAATTAATTTTGATGATATAGAATTTAAACAGAAATTCTCTGGTGCGAAAGCATATAGACAATCAAAACTTGGATTGATTCTATTCACACGGCTGTTAGCGAAAAAATTAGAAGGAACTGGTGTAGTGGTTAATTGTGTTCATCCAGGAATGAATAAAACCAATCTTGGGAGAGATGCCAGTGGTTTTTCTCGTGCAATATTTAAGTTAATGGGAAAAGATCCTAAGATAGGTGCTGAAACCTCAATATATCTTGCAAGCTCATCTGACCTGGAAAACATTACCGGGGAATATTTCGCAAAGAAAGAGATACATAAATCATCGAAAGAATCTTATGATATGAACTTGGCAGAAAGGCTTTGGGATTTGAGTATAAGGTATGTTGATTTGTAAGAATTATCATACCTGGCAGGTTTTAATCAATGTACAGTGATTAGAATCTAAAAAAGCATTACATTCTATGATTAGATCCTGCTAAATATCAATGTCATCATATCAACTTAGACAAAACCTTTGAAGCACTCTCACGAAAGATTAAATCAGCAATGTCATCCATTGGAGTTGGGTCAATATTTACAATAACCAAAGCAGCTCCACTTTTCTTAGCAATCATCGGCATAGAAGCTGCAGGATACACAACAAGTGAACTACCTAATACTAGAAATAAATCACAGTTCTTAGAGGCAAGTGATGCCATATCAAGTGCAACTTGAGGTAAAGGCTCTCCAAAAAGTACAGTACCTGGTTTTAGATTTCCCCCACATGAACATTTTGGAGGCAGCTCTTTTTGCAATAATTTGTAGGTCTCATCTATAGTATAAGTCTTGCCGCAACTCAAACAATTAGTCTTCCTGGTACTCCCATGAAGTTCAATTACATCAGATTGCCCTGCCTCCTGGTGCAATCCGTCGATATTTTGAGTTATTACACGGTAGATCTTCCCACGCTTCTCCAGCTCAACCAACGCATAATGACCATCATTGGGTTTAGCTTTCTTAATTACTGGATACCTTTCATCTCTAAAAAAATTCCAGTAATATGTTGAATCCTGCATGAAGATATTGATATTCGCATAAATGTTAGGATCATACTTTGACCAAAGACCACCAGTACCACGAAAGGTAGAAATACCGCTTTCAGCTGAGAACCCTGCACCAGTGAATGCAACAATTTGGTCTGAAGTTGCTACAATTTTTTTAAGTTCAGAAATTTTCTTATCCATTACCTAAGCCCTCACAAAAGAATTAGACCTATTTTGGACAAATTAATGATTCAGAATATGAACAACATTATTAGAATTTTCTAGTTTGTTTTTTTGGATAACAATGTCATACCTAGCAGGTTTTAATCAATGTACAATGATTAGAGACTAAAAGTCGCATTACATTTTATGAATAGAATTTCTACTCCTCATGGACCGTTTTTATGATTAGTTTTTTTATTATGCATTTTTTTAAGTCTAATAGTATAATGCCAGAAATTTCCCGATATCTCATCAAGGATAAATCCTGCCTCCCCTCCTTTTTTCGTAACCGTGGATTTTAACAGATAGTCAGGGTCAAGAAACAACTCTGTTATCGCAAGAATTCCACCGGGTTTTAAAACTCTCTTTATTTCTTTTAATGCCTTATCATGATCAGGAATCTCCCCAAATACCGTTACCATATAGACAAGGTCAAGAGAGTTGTCATCAAATGGTAGATCATAAGCACTACTTTCTATCAGTTTAATATTAGTGATATCCTTGTTTTCTGGCCAAGAGAGTTTATTTTCTAACTGCTGTAGCATTTCTGGTTGAATGTCAAGAGCATATACATTTCCTTTGTTTCCGACAGCTCGTGCAACAAAAGTGGTAATTGCCCCACTTCCACAGCCGACTTCTAATACTTGCATTCCTTTTTGTATACCACTGCGCTGTATCACTTTCTCAGGTGATTGCATTTTTCTTCTAAGATTGCTATCAAGAATTCGACCGATGAATGCTGGTGCAGGGGAAGGAATAAACTTCCGAATTATCCTCAGAAAAATAAAGTATGAAACAAATAATCCAATTATAATAATTAGGAATATTTCAAGTATCATTTCGTTTCCTTATGTAAGGTTTCTTAATTAAGCTTTATTTATTGTTTTACATGCGATGAACATTATACTATAGTAATTGCAAGTTTTTTATAATCAAGTGTACAGTGATTAGAGATTATTTGCAACAATATTTATTAATGAAACGCAAATAGTGTTTTTATCAAGGTGAGTGTTGAGAGATGAAGAGAACTCTGGTGATTGTTGGTCTGTTGTTTATGGTGGTTTTGTATAGTGGATGTATAGAAGAAGATATTGATGAAGATATCAATGGGAAACCAGCACAGGAATATGATTGGTCTACCATGAATGAAGGACCTTACAATGATAAAGTCTCTTTTGCTACGAGCAGCGATCTGTTTAATTGGACTGATTCTGAGACTGTGTTAGCAATACATGCATCGGTTCCTGGTGCTATCTATAAGGATGGTGTGATTTATGTGTATTTTGTGGATGTTTCTGTTGATGGGATAGCTGAACGTATTGGTATGATTAGTTCTAATGATAATGGTCAAACGTGGTCTGAAAAGGAATATATTGATGTTGATGGTGTTGGTGATAAGGTACCAGTTGATCCTGCACCGTTTCTCTTGGACGATGGTATTAGGCTCTATTATTTTGATATTGATGAAGAACGATCTTCTATGGGTTCTGAATCGGAAAACAAGATTTATTCTGCGATTTCGTCCGATGGTGTGAACTTTGTTGAGGAGGGTGTTTGTTTTTCTAAAGAAGGTGTGTTTGATCCTGATGTTATCGAGGTTGATAGTATGTATCGTATGTATGTTGGGGATCTTGAAGGTAACAGAGTTATTTCTGCTACTTCTTCCGATGGTTTGAATTTTGTTGAAGAGGGTGTTGCTTATACTGGCGGTGCAGTTCCTGATGTTTTTTACAAAGATGGGGTGTATTATCTTTATACCGCTGGGATTGATATTTCTACTTCATCTGATGGTGCAAGTTTTACTAAAACATCTTACAGGTTTGAATCTAGTATAAACTTGTTGACTGCTGATCCTTCAGTTATAGAGCTTGATGATGGTACGTATATGATGTTGTATAAGACAAAGTAATGTAGTGGTGTTAGTTGTGTTCATTTTCTAGTCATTTGTGATGATTAGAGACTAAGGGTCGTATTATATTTTATGATTAGAGTTTCAGATGACAATTGTCATACCTGGCAGGTTACTTTTAATAAATATACCTAACTTGAATCTTACATTTTCATTGTGATAAAAACTAACAATAATATTTATCAAGTGATTTTGTCTTCTTCACCCTATCATGGAGCCTTCTAAAAGATTTGTTAGACTTATAGAAAAAGTTTTTCCTCATCGATTTAAAATAGCAAAATTAACCCATATTCCTATTGTTAGAAAAATTATTACCAAAATGCTTTTTGATAAAAGCAATCTTACATATCTAATAAAAGACAATGTTGTTGAAATACAGCTTAACAAAAAAATTGAACCACCAGATAACATTGTAGTTCCTTCGAAAGTTGTTGAATATTTCATTGAAAAATCTAGTTACCGTTTCATCATGAATTTTTGTTTATGTCGTGAAGCAATGAAATGTAAAAACTATTCTGCTTCCCTTGGATGTCTTTTTATGGGTGAAGCAGCAAAAAAAATTCCTCCCAAGCTTGGTAAACCTGCTTCTAAAAAGGAAGCCCTTGCCCATGTTGAAAAATGCCGCAAGGAAGGTTTGGTTCATCTCATCGGTAGAGATAAACTTGATGAGACCTGGCTTGGAGTAGGCTCAAAGATTCCGTTAATTACTGTTTGTAATTGTTGTAACTGTTGTTGCCTTTATAGAATGCTTCCGTATTTGGATGATACGCTTTCTTCAACTGTTAAAAAGATGCCTGGTGTCAAAATAAAAGTAAATGAAAATTGTACTGGTTGTGGTGCTTGTACAGAAGGTGTTTGTTTTATAGATGCAATAAAAATTAAAGATGGTATTGCAGTAAAAAGTGATAGTTGCCTTGCTTGTGGTCGTTGTGTTGAAATTTGTCCAAATAATGCAATTGAGTTAATTATTGAAGATAAGGATTTTATCAATAAAACTATTGAAAGAGTAAAGAGGGCTATTAGTTAATTATCAAACCTAGTAGGTTTTAATCAATGTACAGTGATTGGAGGTTGAGAGTTGCGTTACGTTTTATGATTGGAGATTCTGCTCCTAATGAGCTGAATTTATGATTAGGGTCTATCAGATAAAATTATCATACCTAGCAGGTTTTTTATATTATTATATTATTATAAGTATATATAATGTATTAAATTATAATATTATTAGCACCTGAAGGGGATGCATAAAGATTTGCATCTTTTTTTAGTGTTTTGATATGACGTGAAATCTATGGGTAAAAAAACAAAACTACCAAGAGAATTCTGGGCGGTAAATGCTTCTAACCTTTTTGAAAGAGGTGCATATTATGGCATGTTAGCTGTTTTTTCATATCATCTAATCTATAATGTTGGAATAGAAAGTTGGATGGTGGGAATACTAACTGGAATTTCTATGGGAATGATAAATTTTTTACCTTTGATTTCTACAGCTTTAGCAAGCAAATATGGTTTCAAAAAACTTCTTTTATTTTCCTATACAACTCTAGCTGTAGGCTATATCGTCTTAGGTTTTGGTTATTCACTTGCATTGATTTTTTTAGCAGTTATTATAATGAGTACAGGTTCTGGATTTGAAAAAGCTCTTATTGCTGCATCAATTTCTCATTCATCAGATGAAAAAAACCGTGATTATGCGTTTAACATATATTATTGGGTGATTAACTTTGGTGCTTTTTTCATTCCTCTTAGCCTCACATTTTTATTTGTTCCTGCAAATTATGGTAGTGTATTTTTCTTAATGGCGTTGTTTATCATCTGTAGTTTTCTCATCATTTTCGTATCATATAAAAACCCGATAGAACCTGATCCATCAATTCCTGCACTTAAAGCTGTTAAAAACCTAAAAGTTCTTTTTAAAGATCCTAAGTTTGCCTATGTATTAATCATTTTTTCTGGATGCTGGTTCATGCTATACATGCGTAAACCATTTATGCCTATATTTATGGTTGATTTTAGAATTTTACCTGCTTGGTTCATACCAGTATTAGCAGCACTTAACCCAGGAACTATTATCACGTTAGGTCAAGTTTGGGGTTATATCATTAAAGATCGTAATATCGATTCATTGAAAATGCTCATTGCTGGTGTTATTATTGTCTCTCTTGGCTTTATCATTGCAGGTTTTTCTATGAACCCTATATTATTTATTGTTGGCATTATTATTTTATCCTTTGGCGAGTTGGTTTCTTATCCAGCTTTTCTTAGTTATGTTTCAAAAATTCCTCCTAAAGAAAAACGTTCGATTTACATGGGTTATTCTTTTATTCCTTTGGCAATTGCAGGTTCATCTGCACCAATAATTGGAGGATTTCTTTATTATTATATTGGTGAGAATATGGCTATGGGCAGGCTGTTTTGGGCAATCGTTGCATCTATCGGTTTGGTTTCTGCTTCAGCATTCATTCATTATGACCGCCATTATAATAAGAAGAATAAAATAAAATCTAAAGATAAAGGTTTTTCCAAAGCGTTTAATAGATATCCTTTTATTTCTAAAGTTTCTGCAAACATTCCAATTCTTATGATCCCTGTTATTCTAATTATTGGTTTTTCATTTGGACCTGATCCGATTTATCGAGGAGTTTTATCTGAAGAAGGCTTTGAAGATAACATTATAGATGAAAAAATTTGGATATCTCTAAATAAAAGTTTTTCATTTAACGGAGAACTGGATGAGGCAGAATCTGTTTCATATGATATATCTCTTTCCAATATATCTTATATTGATCAGATTGTTCTTAATCTTAGTTGGGCTGATGAACCTGATATCAGACGTTTAAGAAGATTTGAAAACACGGGTGATACTTTTTCTGCTAAAATCATAATTGATAACAAAGTTGTTGATGAATATCGTTGTACAAATATGCATGATCAGTCGGGTAAAATTAATTTGAGATATGATACCGCTGGTTTTACTAATAAGATTGGTTGTAATGCAAATGTTGAAATTGAACTTGTAAAATGTGGTAATTTCTATCCAGTTTTTGGAGCTAATATAATTTCAATTAAGGATTCTTCAAATACTTTTAATCTTGAAATCGTTGTAACATATATGATTTCAAATTAAAACTATTGTTTATATTTGTTAATTAAAATTATCATACCTAGCAGGTTTATACGTACGGTAATAAGAGCCTGAGACTCGCATCATCTTTTATGATTAGAGTTTGAACCTCTATATATGTACAGTGATTAGAGAGTAAGAGTCGCATTATGTTTTTTGATTAGGTTCTTTTCAACAAAGATTTAAATATAGAATAACCTTTAAATTTATTAAATAGGGAGGAATTAAATGGAAAAATCAATTCTATATCGAAAGGGAATTGTCTCTGCTTTAATTATTTTGTTTATCTTTATGAGCGTTATCCAATCTTTTGGAACAATTGCAAAGAAATCCAATAAGCTAATATTTTCTGAAAATTCAACGATTTGTGGGTTTACAACTGATTTTGAAACAGGTGAACCTATTGAAGGAGCCATTATTAGTTTTTTTATTGACGATGATCAAGGTAACCATTACGATTATGAAACATGGTCAAATGAGACTGGTTTTTATATCATTGAAAATGTTGCAGCAGGTCACTGTCATGAATATGGGGCGCATGCAAGTGGTTATCATTTCTATTGGAAAGGAAATATTGACATCGGAGAAAATGAGACTGTTTGGGTAAATATGTCAATGTATCCTTTTCAACCTGAAACATCAAAAGTCTGTGGATATGTATTCGATAATTTTACAGGTAAACCTATTTTTAATGCAAGCCTTGTTCTTCACTGGTGGGATATTCATAGTCAGTTAACCTATAATGGCACTACATCTGATAAAAATGGTTTTTATACTATGAATCTTGGTGCTGGACATTTTGATGTTTCTGTTGAAAAATGGGGTTATATTGGTAAGTATTCATATCAGTACGAAATAGGTGATTTTGAAACTATATGCATAAATTTTTCACTTGATAAAGAGCTTATTGTTGATATATTAAAGCCGAAAAATGGAATTTATTACAAAAATGAAATGATAATTCCTTTTTATTTTCCAATTATAATTGGACCTGTTGATCTAGAAATTGATGTTACATTAAATTCTGGTATTCCAATTGATCATGTTGAAATATTAATCGATGGCATTTCTAAATATAATTTTACTACAGAACCTTATATTTATCATTGGAATGAAAAAACTCCTTTAAGATTTCGTCATAAACTAGAAATAATTGCCCATAGGAACTATGCTTCAGATGCAACAAAGGAATTAATGGTCTGGAAATTCTTTTGATAATCCTTCCTCTAATCAAGATACAGTGATTAGAGATTAATCCGCAAGTTTATAGGAGAAAATGACTAACTATAATTACATTTTATGATGATTGTTGAAGTAGTAATTTACTATTGTCATTTTGGTGGTAATCCTAAGAATCTGTATATCTCTTTTCTCTTTTGAGGGTTTAAGGAAACGTGCCATTCACCAGTTTTTTTTGGTTTTATGAGAAATTCTTTTTGATATAATTCTTTTACAGCTTTTTCGACAATTTTCGCCCCTCTTAAATGTGATGGTAAACCTTTTACTAAATTTGTTTCTTCAGTATGAGAACTTCCCCATTTTGGGGGTTTCATTGCCATTAATTTTCTTAAAGTTTTTTCTTGAATTGCTCTTTTTTCCATTATCCTTTTAAGGTTAAATCATAGAAACATATAAATGTTATCTAATATTACGGTATGTCAATATACCAAATTAGAAAGTTTTATATAGTGGGTAGGATATAGTATTATATGATGAAAGAAACAACTATATTTAGAGAAGCATTAGGAAATTCTCCTGTAATTAGAGTTCTTGACTTTTTAATCGAAGGGAGAGGATTAGATTACTCGTTAACAGATATAGCAGAAAATGCAAATATAGGATGGACGACCTTACATAGAATTTGGGACAATTTATTACGATTGAATATAGTCATTCCAACAAGAGAAATTGGAAGGGCTAAGTTGTTTAAATTAAATGAAGAAAATCCAGCAGTGGAAAAATTAATTAAATTATATGATACGTTACTCTATCTGGAAACTGAAAAATATTTTACACAGAAAGTAGAAGCTATTGTCCGTTAGACGACTTACTATCCTTTAAATTGTAATTATATTCTTTGATTAGAGTTTAAAACTCTAATCGTATTTTATGATTAGAGTCTAAGAAAATCTAATATGTACAGTGATTAGAGGGTAAGATTCTTATTATGTTTTATGATTGGAGTTTGTTAAGAATAATTATCAGACCTAGCAGGTTTTGTTTCTAGGATTTCTTTTTCATCTCATGGCGTATCCACCAGGTGCCTCCTAAAGCCATAGGAATTCCGAAGATGATTAAAACCCAGATTAATGCCCAAAGACAAGAATACACGAGATAGTCAAATGTCCAAGTTGCAAAAGGAACATTCCAGTTTCCATCAAGGTAAACCTTGATGATGAACGCAATAAAGATCAAAAACGATATTCCTTCTCCTCCTTCTGTTCTGTGCGAACGTTTGCCGAAAAGATGTCCGCGCTTATATTCTTCCTTTTCATCATCAGGTAATTTTTTCCACCATAGCCAACCTACTACTGCTGCTAAAATTACTGGGACTCCGATGAAGAGAAGTTCCCAGAAAATCAAATGTAACAAAAAAGTCACGAAATGTCCCATTGTCCATAGACCTAAAGTCGCAGGTACAAGACCAGTTAATTGAGCATCTCCTACGAACCATAAATAGACAAGAACTGCACCTATCGATGCCAAAATAGCTCCTACTACAAATAAAACAAGCATTTTCCAATGCTTTCTCAAGAATATTTTCCAGATCTTTTCACCATTTTCTGCAATCATAAATGCCTCACCCTTTGAATAACGAATAGTGTTTTTATTTATAAAGTTTTAATTTCATACATCAGCTTAGACCCAGCCGTCTTTTTGCTTCTTCCTCAGTCACAAAGTGTCCTTTTTTTATACGTTCTCGTGCTTGTTCGATTGCTTTAATAGTTTCTTTGCTTAGTTCAGGTTTCTTTCTGATATTTTTTACTATATAAATGAGTTTTTTCAGAACCTCATCATAGCTTTCATTTTTGTATTCTCTAAATTGATCTATTTCTGCTTTTGTTTCTTTGTGAATTTTAATCGTGGTCGTACTCATGTCTACCATAGTATACTTATGTATACCATAGTATATAAGGACTTTGTTAAATAATGTCATTTTCCTAAACAACTCTATAAAATGCCACGATGTTATCGTTAATAAACAATTTGATAGGATCACTGAAAGTATTATTCTATTTAACTTATAAAAACACTCTAATCATATTTTATGATCAGAGTTTGAACATCTAATATGTTCAATGATTAGAGACTAAGATTCTCATTAAAGTACAGTGATTAGAGGCTAAGAGTCGCATTACATTTTATGATTAGAGCCTGCTGAATATCAATGTCATACCTAGCAGGCTCTTACTCTAATTAGCTGTTAATGATTAGAACTTCAGAGGTTCTGTAAAAAGAGAGAGAAAATTGCAGCTTGCAGATAGATCTTATTTTTCTTTTACCAATTTAATTAGCTTAATAATCTTTTTTTCATCCATTTCTTTCAAAGAATAAACCTTAATATGCTTCATTGTTTTTCCACTACCTTCAAATAATTCTTGCTCCTTTTTTGATAATCCTTTTAATGAAAAACCTAAATTAACATGGTCCTTAAGTGCAGCGATGTAATATTTTCCACAAGGATCTTCTTTTGTATGACCATAACAAGGAACTCCTACTCTCATTTCTTCATTGATTTCAGGAAATGTTTTTAGAATAATCTTCCTTAATCTCTGACAAATCTCCTTTTGCGGGGATTTTTGTTTTTTTATATATTCATCAACTTTCTCATCCATAGTATTGATTAAATATCTACATCATATAAGATTTACTAAAGAAATAAATCAGCTGTTATTTATTAGGTTAAATTTTCATACCTAGCAGGTTTCAATGTACAGTGATGATAGAAAAAGAATCGTATTTCATTTTTTGATTAGAGTTTAATATGGGATATTTATAGTTGGACAGATATATTTAAATTATAACGCGATATTACTATATTGTTAAGAGAGGTTAATAAAAAATGACGAAGATAATATTTGGTATTTTAATATGTACGATACTGATATTTGCTGCTGTTTTACCAGTAACAGGCGAACTACCTAAAATAAAGCCCAAAAATGCAATAGAAAATATTAATCTTATTATGGATGAGTATCCTCTTCCACCTCCAATATCCGTTGATATGGTGCTTGAGGAATCTATTTGCCGGAGGATGTCTGTAAGATCATTTACTGGAGAGGCAGTTACTGATGAAGAATTATCCACAATTTTATGGGCTGCTTATGGCTACACGGAAAATGGTAATCGCTCGATCTTCAATCCAGACGGAACTTATTCAACTATAATTTATGTGATTAGGAGTGATGCTACATATAAATACGTCCCTGAAAATCATTCTCTCTCTTTGTTTAAAAGTGGGAACTATTTGCATCTCGGTCAATACACATCTCCTATAAAATTTGGTCTTGTATGGGATATGAATGCTGAATCAGATGAATTGAGAGGAATGGCGGACATAGGAATGATAGGGCAGGACATCTATTTTGATGCTAATGCTCTTGATTTAGGTACAGTCACAACTGGACTTTATGTTGAGGATCTTTATGAACTTGGCATTCCTTCAAATGAAAAACCTGAAATAATCATGCCGCTTGGACATCCTTCTTCTCCATATGATTTTACTTATGACCCACTTCCAGTATCAAACTTACCTGCGGTTATTGATAATACAATAAGTCTTGAGGATGCCATTAATAATCGACAGATAATAGATCTTTGGGATGACATTCCTCTATCACTGCTGGAACAATCTCAATTAATTTGGAGCTCATATGGATATTCATATTTAATTGATAATGTAAATAGTAAAAGACATCGAACGCTACCTAGTGCTATTGGGTATTATCCTTTCAAGATTTTTGCTGCAAACCATAGTGGTGTGTATCAGTACTTTTATAATACTCATTCCATCACTGAAATCCTTCAAGGTGATCAACGGGAGGAGATAAAAAACTGTGTTGAGTATAATAATATCATAATTGATACAGCATCGTTTATTATTATACCATGTCTCGATACTAATATTGGAAGTTCTCAGTATCAAAGATTTTGGTATTATGAGAACGGTGCAATAATACATAATGTTCTTCTCGAAACAGCTGCATTAAATCTAAGTGCCAATGTTATTTATGATATTTCTAATGAAGCGGGATTGCGCTCTGCATTAGGGATATCTTCACAAACAAACCTTGTACCATTATCTGTTGTTCCAGTCGGTAATCCATTTACCAGTCCAAATTTCCCTCCTGAGAAGCCAGATATAGATGGTACAACTAATGGAAAAGCAGGAACATCTTACACATATACATTTAATTCAGTAGACCCAGATGGTGACGATGTTTATTATTATATAAAATGGGGCGATGGTCAAACTGAAGTTTGGGATGGTCCTCATGGCACTGGGGTAGATGTAGATATTGATCATACTTATGCAAACCAAGGAGCATTTACCATTGAAGCAAAAGCAAAAGATTCAAATGGTGCTGAGAGTGGTTGGTCAACATTACAAGTCACAATGCCTTTAAACAAAGTATTAATTAATCCGTTGTTTTTGAGACTTCTTGAACGATTCCCATATGCGTTTCCAATTTTACGATATATCTTTAGATTGTAATCAAAGTACAGTGATTAGAGGCTAAGACTCGCATTACATATTATGATTATAGTTTGTTAGATATTGCTCTAGGAAATTATATAAATTAATTTTTTATTGATTTGTTAATTGAGTTTAGGGGGAAAAGGAATTACAATCGATATCGAGAAAAGGAGTATTTTAAAATATGCATTATTTGCTGATCTATATTTTCCCGAAGGTATTATTGGCATAATTGTACCAGTGTTAATTCCCATATATCTTGTAGACAAAGGTATTTCAGTTGAAATTGCAACTCTAGTGGCTGCATCCGATATGCCTGGAGATCCTCCTGTACGGGAAGGATAAAAAAAGGTTTTTAGAAAAACTTCCAAACATAGATTTCTTCACTAACATTATTTCCAGTATTGTCATAAGCTACTACTTTCACAGTATGTCTAAAGAAGGCTTTTTCGCCCCATAACCAACTATAAGGATCTGAAGTATCGTTTTCTTTTAGTACATCGTCAAGATAGAATTCAACCCTATCTATTCCATATTCTTGATTAGTGGCATTTGCTTCAAAAGTAAGTTTGCCGATTAAAAACGGTGCAAAAAAGCGTAAAATCTTGCTATCTCGAATATAAATTGCATTTTCTGGTTTTGTTATTCTAACTATTGTCTCAGCTTCAGGAAAAACACGAAGAGTAGGGTCTCCACAAACAACCATTCCATAGTACCATTCTTTCTCCCACTGCACATATGGTGCCTGTGCTTCAAACCATTCTCTAAAGGCTTCTCCAATGCTCTTCCCTGCTCCAAGCGGTGCAGTAAAATCATTGAAGTTTAACATACTACCACTTTTGGAAGAAGCAACGGTTATTAATCCATACGTTGTATGGAATATATAAGCACCGGCAAGGTAGTTCTGATCAGGAAAGCGACCAGGTCCACATGCAAAAAGATTATAGAATAATACGGGCGGATCGCGATTTTGGATATCCTCAGATAAAACCCAATCGCCGTGATCAAAGTAGGTATCCAGACCAAAGGGACAACCATTGCCTATACCACGTTCCCATGTTCCAAATGGAGCTGGATCGCCCTCACTTGGGGTGGTATTACCCTCATCGCCAAGATAATCAGTGCTCAATCTGGAATTTTGATCTGGATTTACATAAGGGCCGTTAATTAGCCACGTGCCAATGTGGGTGATTGGTATTGACTCTGGATCATAGGTCAATCCTTCAACTGGACTGCCGTCCTGTTGGCAAAAGCGAGCACTAAAACCATGATCTCCCATCCATTCTGAAATTTTGATGAGTAAGCGGTTCTCACCAGGATTTAAAGTTACATTAAATTTGGTCATATCCGCTTCAAATCCACCATATCGATTATCATACAAAACTTCCTGTCCATTAAGCCAGATTCGTGAACCGTCATCATATCCCATCCATAGTTGACAAGATTTTCCTGAATCAGCGTAGACACGAGCAAACGCATATGTTACTCCATAGTCACTTTCATCATAGTCTAGCATATCAATGTAGGGGAAACCAGAATCATAGGTGGTCCATGTTTTACCACCCATTACCTCGCCATCTTGGGGATTGATATTTCCTTCATTTACGCCAAGATAGTTTGTAGTAAGGTAGTTCCAAAAGTTGTCAGGAATATCTTGATGAAATCCATTTAGGATCCAGCTTCGAATGTACTCAGCTTCAGGTCCATGTGTATCTGGATCATTGATTTGATAATTCAAATCATCAAATGTTGAATAATCAGTATCAGTGAATCGAGCAGATAGCTTATATTCTCCACCGCCTTGACTTACTTTGCACAATAACTGATTCCATCCTTCATTCAAAGAGATGTCCACTTCGTAGGCATCCTCAATCCAACCTCCATATCTGTCTCTTGTATATACATTTACTTTGTTCAACCAAGCTTTAATGCCATCATCACAACCAAGCAATAATTTAGCAGATCGACTTGAAGGGCTATAAACATAGATATGGACATAGGATGCTGACTCAGTAGGACGTGTACCAAAATGATGTCCGCCTGAATAACTATGGGCACATACCTGAACAAAATGCTGTCCCAAATCCATCTGATCAAGATAGTCGTCTGCAGTGGTAAAGTAACCATAATCGTGACGAACAACATCCTCCTCATAGATAAGATCTAGAAAAACATCCATATCATACCAGTCTTCTTCGACATATTCGAGACCACGCCACTCCGGGGTCAACGTACCATCTCTGTACGCGTGTGCTTTTGAGAGGTAATCG
The DNA here is from genome assembly GCA_030619765.1 of Thermoplasmatota archaeon. Lineage (GTDB taxonomy): Archaea > Thermoplasmatota > E2 > DHVEG-1 > DHVEG-1 > JAGLML01. Next base: position 48,013 of record JAUXAU010000003.1, on the reverse strand, counting down.
TTGACCATATTTGGTTCTGTATCATAAGTAAGCGTATGAGCATATATTCGGCCCACATAAACTTCTGGACCCATGTCTCCATCACCTGCCGTATGGGTTTCATAATCGCCATCTTGATCTTGGTCCTCCCAATTCCCATCGAGATCCATGTAAAATAAATCGCAAGGAAAAACCGATCCTGAAACCTCAGCCCATGCTGCTGTAATGTCTCCAATAAAAACAATGCTATCGCAACCAGAATCTAAACGTTGGGCTACCCAATCTTTGATTTCTTCAGGTGTCCCTCCGTTAACTGTCTCTATAAATACAGAATATCCCTCTAATTCTAAATCATCAATATATTGAGTAATGGCAGTTGTTATCTGAGGATATAAAACTTCATCAACTAAAATAGAGAATTTTTCTCCCAAAGGTTGATTAGGATTAATTCTATCTTCAGGTGTAAAGAACAGGGCGGGTTCTAGCGGATGATTTCTTAGATAATTCTCATACGTACCAGGCATTTCTCCATCTGGAGAAATCCATTGTAATCTTTCTATAAAGCGCCCATCTTGATAGTTAGGATCATTTATTGTATGACTAATAGATTGCTCTGATATATGGTCATTCTTAGCATCCATCTTATTTTGATTTTCTGCGACCTCACCATTTGCAGCAAAAGACATCATGGAAATTATTAGGCTCACTATTATTATTGTACTCAAGCCCTTTTTCTTCATATTTTTCCCCTTTTTTTAAATAATAGTAGGTGTTATATAAATGTTTGTTTAAAAGAATTTAAATTTCTTTCCAGTTATCTTCTCATATGCTTCTTGATACTTCCTTTGAGTTTCTTTAATCACATCATCTGGCAGGTTTGGTGGCTGTGAGTTTTTATTCCAGCTAGTAGTATTCAAGTAATCTCGTACAAATTGTTTGTCAAAACTTGGTTGAGATTTTTCAGGCTTATACCCTTCAGCTGGCCAAAATCGAGAGTTGAGTAAGGCAAATACGTAGAACCGGACTATTGTGTCTTTTTCATCCTTGGAATTTGTTTTTTACCAATGGGCACCGTATTTATGATAACAGTAAGCCCGGGATTCATAGGATTCACTGGATTAGGGATAATATATATGATAATTGGTTTGTCTCATCGGGATAAATGGAAGAAGACATAAGTCATTATCTAATCATAAATAGTGATTATAGTTAATATTTCTCCTTAAAAACTCTAATCATAGCCATCTGATTGCATTCAAAACCTGCTAGGTATTGCTTCCAAAAAAGATAAAATCAATAATATTATACAGTGTACTCATGTCATCTAACAAAATTGAATCCGAAAGGAAATATGAGTGTCACCATTGCTGGGTAGAAATGAAGAAAGAAGAAATTGAAACATTTGGACCAAATATAATAATTGATGTATGCCCTAAATGTAAAGGCATATGGCTTGATAAAGGCGAGCTTGGTAAACTTCTTAAAGATAAAAAATTAACAAATTATTTAACCAAACATATTGGAACTAAAAGTAGAAGTCCGATGGTTTGCCCCAGATGTGGTATGACAATGGATATCGAAAAGGCGGAGGACATCGAAGTTGACGTATGCTTAACATGTGGTGGTGTATGGTTAGATGAGGGTGAGCTTGAGAAACTAAAGGAAACCTCAGAAAAAGGATTCGAACCTGATGAAGTAGCAAAATTCGATGAAAAAGAAGAAGAAAGACTTTATAAAAAACGAAACTCGGCACTGAGCAAGTTTTTTAGAAAGTTCACTAAATAATTTTTTTTAAAACCTGCAAGGTATTACAAGTTAATTTTGTAATTTTAAGTGATGTTAAATCTGTTAAAACATACCTGCTAGGTATTGCTCCAATATTTTAAAATAGCAAATTATGAATAACCAAAGATATGGAGTTAGACTGGGAACTATTATTAGATATTCATAAAGACATGCCTAGACAAGGATCCGGACGAGATGAATACACACAGAAAGCTTTTGAATTAATTCCGAAAATTAATCAGCCAAAGATTTTAGATATCGGCTGCGGACCAGGTATGCAGACGATTAAACTTGCCAAACTTTCTGATGGAGAAGTTATTGGTATCGATATATTTCAGCAATATCTTGACCAACTACAAGAACTAATAGAAAAAGAAAATCTCCAAGACAGGGTTAAAGCTGTAAATCAATCAATGTCTGAAATTAAATATCCAGAAGAATATTTTGATATAATATGGGCTGAAGGCTCAATTTTTATAATAGGCTTTGAAAAAGGATTATTGGAATGGAAGAAGTACATTAAACCAGGGGGGTTCCTTGCATTTCATGAAATGGCCTGGATAAAAAATAATCCACCAAAAGAAATAAGCGATTACTGGGAAGCAGTTTATCCAGATATTACAACAATAGAGGATAATCTACGGATCATTAAAAAATGTGGATATAAAATTCTTGGTTACTTCCCATTACCTGAAGATGCATGGTGGGAGTTTTATTACAACCCACTTGAGAAACGTCTGGAAAAACTTAAGATTAAATATAAGGATGATCCCAAAGCATTAGATATGATTAATGAAGAGTACAAAGAAATATATCTTTTTAAAAAATATAACGCCTGGTATGGTTCAGTATTTTTTGTAATGCAAAAACAATGAACTTATACAATGTAAGGTATTGTTCCCATGTTTGAATAAAAAATTAAAAGGATTATTATATCTCCAATTACTAAAAAAAATAAAAGTAGAAACTTATTTATAGTATAAGCAGTTCTCTTTCAAAAAAAGAGTATAGATAAGGTTCCATATTTTTGATTTTTCAAACTTAGGAATTTTTATTTAAATTCTTTTTGAAAAAGAAATAGTAAAAAAAACAAATAAATGAGGTAAAAAAATATGAAAGGAAAAGTAAAATGGTTCAACCCACGAAAAGGCTTTGGATTTATAGTTGGTGAAGATGGAAAAGATATCTTTGTTCATCAGAATGACATAGCTGAGGGTACAGCTCTTAATGAAGAAGACCCTGTTGAATATGAAAAAGAAGAATCTGAAAAAGGTCCAAAAGCAACAAATGTGAAAAAGATCTAATAATTATCAATTAAGTAACAATATATCATTATATTTGTAAAAAAAATTCCTTTGATTTCTTTATAGGTTTGATCTAATTGAAAAATGAAAAGGAAAAAAAGAAACAAAACAAAAATAAACAGACAATAGAAGAAACTATGAACTGTCCTTCTTGCGGTAGTACTCATCTTACAAAAGATTATTCCCGTGCAGAACTTGTTTGTGAAAAATGTGGACTAGTAATTGACGCTGAAATAATAGATCATGGACCGGAATGGCGTGCATTCGACAGCGAACAAAGAGAAAAACGAGCTCGAACTGGAGCACCAATGACGTATACTATTCATGACAAGGGTCTTAGTACCATGATCAGTTGGACAAACAGAGATGCTTACGGGAAATCTATTCCGACAAGAAACAGGGCACAGTTATATAGATTAAGAAAATGGCAGACTAGAACTAGAATCAGTGATGGTACAGAAAGAAATCTAGCACTTGCGCTCTCTGCTCTGGATCGGATGTCATCGACTTTGGGTCTTCCACGTAGTGTCCGAGAAACTGCTGCTATGATTTATCGTAAGGCTGTTAGGAGAAAGCTTATTCGTGGTCGTAGTATCGAAGGCGTATCAGCAGCGGTTTTATATGCAGCATGTCGTCAGTGTAATGTACCACGGACTCTTGAAGAAATAAGCAGTGTAGCACAAATGAAAAAGAAAGAAATTGGGAGGAATTATAGGAATATTTCACGTAAACTTGAATTAAAATTACTCCCTACATCGCCTCAGGATTATATTTCTCGTTTCTGCAGTCAGTTGAGTCTTAGTAGTGATGTTCAAGCAAAGACTATTGAGATACTTAAAAAAGCAGCTAGTAACGAGCTTACTAGTGGACGAGGCCCCACGGGTCTTGCAGCTGCTGCTTTGTATATAGCTTCAGTTCTTTGCGGTGAACGCAGGACTCAACGTGAGGTTGCAGAAATCGCGGGTGTTACAGAGGTAACTATTAGAAATCGTTACAAGGAGCTTGCAAAAAAACTGGATATAGATATTGTTACGTAAAAAAAATCTTATTTTAAAAAAAATGTATAAAAAAATATTTTATAATCGGTGAAAAAAAATGAAATTTGAAGAACTCAATATAAACAAAAAACTCATAGATAAAACACGTGAACAAGGATTCGAAGAACTAACTCTTATTCAAGAGAAATGTTTACCTGAAATCATAGATGGAAAAGATGTTGTCGGTCAAGCAGAGACAGGATCAGGGAAAACACTAGCATTTTGTCTCCCTATATTAGATAGAATCATCCCTGGTGAAGGACTTCAAACAGTTGTTCTTACTCCTACAAGAGAGCTGTGTGTGCAGGTGACAGATGTATTCAAAGATTTTGGAAAAATACTTGGTATTAAGACAACAAGTGTGTATGGCGGTGTAGGTATAGAACTGCAGATAAAAAAAATACGTACTTCTGAGATAGTTGTTGGTACACCTGGCAGAATGCTTGATCACTTACGCAGAGAAACAATAGATTTTAGAAATGTAAGATTTCTTGTACTTGATGAAACTGATAAAATGCTAGACATGGGTTTTATCGATGATGTAGAAAAAATAATACATCATGTGCCAAAGAAAAGGCAAACACTCATGTTTAGTGCAACGATTATGAGAAGTATTCATAGGCTTATGAATAGGCATCTACGAAACCCTGTTGTGATTAAAACTAAATCACAGGTGGATAAAAGCAAACTGCATCAGACTTATTATGATATTTATAAGCAGAATGAAAAATTCTCACTACTTGTACATTTGTTAAAAAATGATACATCAGGTCTTGCAATTGTGTTCTGTGCAACAAGGAGAGAATCTGATATTGTCGCAAGGAACCTTAGACATCATGGAATCAATGCCTCTGCGATACATGGAGGGATGAGTCAAAATAAAAGATCACAATCATTAGATTCTCTAAAGAATCAGAGAACAGATGTTCTAGCAGCAACTGATGTAGCGGCTAGAGGTCTTGATATTAAAAATGTTAGTCATATCTACAATTATGATGTCCCAAAGACGTCTATTGAGTATATTCACCGTATTGGTAGAACAGCTCGTGCAGGAGAAAACGGAGCAGCAATAACTCTACTTACTGCACCGGATCATGACAATTTTAGAAGAGTACAAAGTAATGATGAGTTAAATATTGAAAGAGCGGAAATGCCAGATTTTGAAAAAGTAGCTTTTTACAGAAAAACAAAAAGAAGAAGAAAATCATATCCTAGAAGACCTAATCAAAAAAACAGAAAATAAAACAATATAGTTATAAAATAGAACCTCTTTTTCTTTTTTCAGACTAATTTTTGCTGATTCTAAATAATTTAGACTTAAATTGTAATTGAATATTGAATCTTTCCTTGTGATTAATAAGAAACTCTAATCATGGCCTTTTGATTATTGATAGGTCTAAAAAATGAAAGAAAAAGAGTGTTAAAAAATTTAAACCATCTCACCGATTTCTATTTCATCATCCTCGGGGATGAAAGAATCATCAATTTCATCAATTATATCTTCATCAGTCACAGCACCATCAGCAGGGATATAACTCTGTTGATTTTCACCTGAAAACGGCTGATTAAAAGCAACGTATGTTACTGTAACGGCCATTACAATAAGTAAAAGAAAACACAGTGACATAATTTTTTTATCCATTTAATACCACATCCTCCAATTATTTACCATTATGCGGACCCTTACCATTTCCATTACCATTCTCATTTTTTGCTTTATCTGATCTGTTTTGTGACCTATTTTGTTCTCTTTCTCCAAAGTCTAACATTGCATCTCCTATTTCTCCATCGGCATAATCTTTTTTATTGATTTTTTCTTTTTTCAACTCTAAAAAAATCTGATTTTTCTTTTCTTTTGTCATCATATTTACCATTTTACTTATTTGTGATTTGGCTTCCTCCATTGTTATATTGCCATTTTGATATGCTTCAATTAGTGACTCATTTGTCACTCCAATAATTCCATATAGTCTATGTATCTGATTTCTGTTAAATTGTTTAATTCTGTTTTGGATTTTTTTACTATAATTTTGTAATCCTTCACCAACAATTTCTTTTATTTGCTCTTTGAGTTCTTTTATTTTTTCGTCACTAAGTAGTTCTTTTATTGTTTCTCTAAATTCTGTAGTTAATTTTTTTGCATCGCTTTTTAGATCAACAAATTGTTGTACTGAATCATTTGCTGAAGCGTTTGCTGCTTGAACTTCTTCTAAAACCAGCCTCATTTCATCAAGTATCGTCTCAAGTCTGGATGTGTTATATCCCATTGCTTGTAATACTGCAACAGCTCTTTCTCCCTTGAGAAGATTTTTTGTTATAGCTTTTTCAAGCTGCAATAATCTGATTTCTGCTCCAAGAGTATTGTTCATTATTTCTATTTCTTCTTCTGTATCATCATCAATTTCAGATTCGTTACCGTCAGGCTCTTCAGTCTCATTACCCTCAGGAGCTCCCGTCTCATTTTCTCCATTTTCTGTTTCTACATCAAATTCTAAATCATCTTCAGGATTTACTCCAGCGTCATCTGCTATTGCTAATGAAGAAATTGAAATCATTAGCACAAGCACCATAGATAAACTCACTATCTTTTTCATATCATACTCACCTCGGAAACCATTTTTTTTCCGATTATACTTTCATATTGGATGGAAGAACATATATATTTTAACCGGAACAAACCGGAACAACTACTAAAAACAATGATCTATGGTTTTTTCAAACGAATAAGATTTGACATACCAATTTTCTCAATTTCAATAAGGCCTTTAATCTCCAAAGAATGAACATTTCTTGAAACAGCAGCCTTTGGAATATCTAATTCCTTTTCAATCTCAACTTGAGTTAAAGGCCTCTTTGTCTCAATTAAAAGTTCCATAATCTGTTTCTGTCTATCAGTAAGCCCTCTGAAACTATATTCAACGTCATTATCTAATTTTTCATTAGAACCTACCAATTTTTTTCTTTTATTTTGATTAATAGTAAAAAACAATAATATAACTAAAATTAACATTAACATTCCAAGTATCAGCAATATATTAAAATCAAGTGAACTCTTATTTATTTGATATTGAACAACAATTGATAAAGATTCATTTCCACCAGAACCGGTTATAATTAAATTACCCGATTCTTCCTTAATTCCTCTAAAACCAGATGATTTAATATAATTAATTGTAGAACCTTGAGGCAATGTTAAAGTATAAATATAATCTGAAAAAACCTCATTTTTTGTAATATTTAACAACCAATAACTCTGTTTTTTAAAAGTATACAACTCTGATTTTTCCACTAATAGATCCGGATGATTAGTCTTTCCATTAATACTAACAACACCTGAATCATCAACTCTTATATCTATATCCGCATAATAATCAGAGCAAACAGATGGCAAATTAAGAATAAAAAATACAAACACAAATAGAACAACTAACAATTGGTGTAAATTCCTTGATTTCCTCATTTCATCTCCTTATAAACTGATTTATTAGCCTTCATTTTTACTTCTTGTTATTTCGAATAAATATATTGCTTATCCGTATTAAATCGTTATCATAAGTTTATTACTAAAAAATAATTAAAAGATCAATAAACAAAACCTGCTCGATATTGTCTACATTATCTAATCAAAAACATAATTAGAGTTAGTTTTTCTCCTTAAAAACTCTAATCATAGCCTCAATCATATGTTCTTGAACTTTTCTGATGCAGGCTCTCCACCAATCCCCCAATGCGATTTTGGGATTTCATTTACAATTACTTCCACAGCCTGTTCTGGAATTCCCAAATCAACAAATACTTTAGTAATATTTTGAATCACGGTTTTCGCTTTTTCTTCTCCAAACCCTTTCCATACATCTACTTGAACAATTGGCATTTTTTCTATCTCTCCTAATAAAATTTATGATTCTATGCTAGATTATAAATGTTTAGATTCTAATCATAGCCACTATCTACATTTTTAAAAAAATACTGTAATAATCCAATCATAATATTCTAAACCACAAGATGATATCTAAGTATCTAATCTTAGCCTCATCAATAATTATGCCTATATCTAATCAAAACCTTGATTAGATCATGGTCATCTCATACTTTTCAGATACTCTTTGAGAGCACGTTTTGATGAATACCAGACATTATCCATTTTTACTGCATCAAGTTTGCCTTGTCTCGCACGAAGACTAAGGTATTCCTGAGAATAAGGAAAAAAATCAGCAATTTCCTTTAATGACATAAGTTGTTCATCCTCCACAAAACTTGACAGATAGTACATCAATGCTTCATGTGAGGCCTTTGCAATAAAGGTAGCAAATGATGATAAATCACCATCATCAGCTATTTGTAAAACCTGATAGTATCTACGTCGATCTCCCTTTTTTAAAATAATAGGGGGGTATCCCATTTGCATCAAATAGAGATTTGTAATAAGCCTTGCTACTCGTCCATTACCATCAAGAAAAGGATGTATACGAACAAGTTCGTGTTGAATAAATGCAGCTTTCTTTATAGAGTTGAGTTTTAATTGTTTTATATTGCACACATATTCTTCCATGAGTTTTACAATTTTGGAATAACTTGGTGGCGTGGTTTTCGATCCTGTGATTCTTACATTTTCTGTTCGATATTTTCCAGAATCTTTTAATAATCCTTTAGTAACTATTTCATGAATCTCTTGGATAATTTCCTGTGAGATAGGTTTTTTTGCATGAACTAACTTAACCATTAGATCAAAAGCCTCAGCATCGTTTTTTGCTTCAACATGATCTTTTAATGGTTTGCCACCTATGGTAATTCCTTCTTCAAGTACAAGTTTTGTTTCTTGTAATGTTAATGTGTTTCCTTCGATTGCATCAGAATGATAAGTGTGTCGAAGTCTAATATCTTCAAGCAATTTCTTTATTGCATCTTTAGGAAGTGGTCTAAGTTTATCTAATCGTTTTTTCTTTTCTTCTACTCTTTTTAGTAATAATTCATCAATGTAAATATCGGTATCGGCATATTTCATAATATACCGATATGTTAAAACTAATATATATCGGTATCGGTCAAATATTACAAAAGCCGATACACATTCCAAACTCTAATCATAAATAGTGATTATAGTTAAGTATTGCATTTGATATTTTTATAGCAACATTTAAATCTTTTTTTACAATTAAAAAACCATGATTGATATCACTAAACACAGTTTTCTGAAATACTCCTTATTTGGGAATCTCTACTTCTCAGAAGGATTAATGATTGCAATAACAACGGTAGTTACATCACTTTATCTACGAGAAAAAGCAGTTCCTATTCCACTCACCACTCTTATTGTTGGTATTGTCAATATACCCTGGATGCTAAAATTTATTTGGGGTCCTATAGTTGACCGATTTATTAGGTTTGGAAGAAAAACTTTTATCATATTTGGAGGGCTACTAACCGTTTCTTCCATGTTTTTAGTCTCCATGGTTGACCCTGGTGTTTCTTTGATACCATTTACTCTTTTGATATTTCTAGGCCATATTGGTATCGGTTTCATAGATGTTTCAACAGATGCTTGGGCAATTGATGTTTCAACAGATAAAGACCGGGGAAAAATAAATGGTTCAATGTTTGCAGGTCAATACTCCGCCTGGGCTATTGGGGCAGCTTTACTCCCCTTAATAGGCTCTAATTTTGGTTATGGTTATGCCTATCTCACAAACGGTCTTATAATTTTGCTAATTCTTATCTTTCCTTTTCTTGTAAAGGAAACGATTAAGTTCAAGTCAAGACAAAAAATAGTATCTCTAGTTATAAAAGAGTTTAAGAAGAAGACAACTCAGTTAATAGCAATTTTTTCGCCAATCGTTTTCATGAGTGAGGGAATGTTGTCATTTATTATGCCTATTTATATGAGGGACAGTCTTGGAATTAGTGATGTTCAAATTGGGCTTATATCTATGATTTTTCCAATATTTTTAGCCATTGGTTCGGTAGCCGGTGGGATTACCACAGATAAAATTGGAAGGAAATTAACATTATATATTTTCCTTGGATTAAATGCAATTTTTACTGCATCCCTTATTTTCACAAATAACTGGTGGAAATTATCAATAATTTATGGTATAATTGGATTTCTGATGGGTGCTCATTCAACAGTATCTTGTGCACTGTTTATGGATGTAACAAATCCAAGAATCGGTGCTACTCAATATGGTATTTTCACAGGTGTTGCAAACGTTGGTTTAAACGGCGGTGGAATGATCACAGGCTCTATGGTTGCTACAATTGGTTTTGCCCGTACATTTCTCTATTCTGCATGGGTTTTTGGTCCTGCACTATTAATATTGTATTTTATTAAGCTTAAAGGGCACATTAGAAGGTCTTAAACCTGCTAGTTACTACTCCTGCACCTAATCATAGTCTCATTAGAAACCTTGCTAGGTATTGCTTCCAATAGAAAATATTTATAAAAGTTTTTATATGTTAAATAACAAAGCGTATATAAATACCATTGAATATATTTAAAGATAAAATGTGAAAACATATGAAAAATATCCTTGCAATAATTATGGCTTTTGTATTAATTGCATGCGCTGTAGTCTTTATTATATATGAAGATAAAGATAGAGATACAGAAGACAACGTAGACCAATATTTAAATATACAAGGGGAAACGATAACACAAAAATACACTTTTTCATATCCTACCTTCGGCGAATTTGGAGAATATACCTGTGTGTACGTTGATGAAGCAGATTTTTACGATATACATGATGGATGGCCTGTGATACCTGTAAAAACCACAACATATGAGTTTCCTTTTGGAACAAAAATACTAGATATTATCTATGAATACTCAGAACCTGAAGCAATAACTCTTACGAAAAAAATCTCGGTTGGCTCATGTTCCACTCTTACAGGCGAAGACCCAAATATTTATGATAAGGATACAAGGTTTCCATCTAGTTTTATATCTTATAACACGGGTGGAGGTTTATCCAACGGTATACACAAAACATTCCTAACCGTTAGAGTTAACCCCATAACATATAGACCAGCAGACTATGAGATAGATTTTATTGAACAAGCTATGGTTACCATAATCTATGAACAACCTGACGACCCATTATTAGAAAACAAAGATGAATATGATCTATTAATTCTCACTGTTTCAGATTTTAAAAAACCTCTACAACCATTTGTAAACCATAAAGAAAAAATAGGTATCAAAACAAAACTTGTAACATTAAATGAAATCCAAGACACCAACGGTAGAGATACACAAGAAAAGATAAAATACTATATCAAAGAAGCAATCGAAAACTGGGGAATCGAATATGTTCTATTAGTTGGCGGTATTAAAGGTCAAACAACAAAATGGAACCTACCAACTAGATACAGCCATGTTCTAGTCTCAGAAGATAAACAAGAAGTACCAGAGCCAAAGTTCATCTGCGATCTATACTTTGCAGATATTTATGACAGTGAAGGGAATTTCTCTAGCTGGGATACCAACGACAACAATATTTTTGCGGAATGGGAGGGATCAACAGAAATAGATGAAATGGACCTATACCCAGACGTCTACCTCGGTCGGCTACCATGTAGAAATAAACGTGAAGTTAGAATCGTAGTAAATAAAATAATTGACTACGAGAAAAAAAAGGCCGATGATGATTGGTTCAAAAAAATGATACTTGTGTCAGGTGACCACTGGAAAGACCCAGGTCAGATAAGTGAAGGCGTACTAATAATGGAAGAAGCATCAGAAATAATGTCAGGTTTTACTCCTGTAAAACTATATGCCACTAAGGAAAATAAATTATTAGTTAGAAATATAAACAAAGCCATAAACAAAGGAGCGGGATTTGCTTATTTCTGCGGACACGGCTCAGCAACTAGTTGGGGAATACATTACCCACCTGATGCCACCGGATGGGGGCCATCACTTAGCAGATTAGGATTAATCACCTTCTACCACACAACATACATGAATTTTCTTAGAAATAAAAACAAACTCCCGATAACAGTAGTAGGAGGATGTTTCAACGGAAAATTTGACTTGTCAATAGGTAATAGCCTTAAAAGAGGGAAAATAAAACTTGCACCGGCTAGCTGTTGGGCATGGAAACTAACCAGTAAAAAAGGAGGAGGAGCAATAGCAACTATAGCCAACACAGGACTAGGGACACATGCCATGAGCGATGCAGATCAAAATAATGTAAACGACTATCTTGAAGTACTAGATGGATGGCTTGAGCTAAGATTCTTCCAACTATATAACCAAGAAAAAGTAGACATTCTCGGAGATTTACATAGCGGAGCAATAAAGGATTACCTACATACGTTTCTATGCAGCCACGATGAAATGGATCCAAAAATGGTACAACAATGGCAGCTATTCGGAGACCCAAGCCTTAAAGTTGGAGGATAGTATTTCTCTTTATAGGCTCCAATCATAGCTCCCTAATTACAGAAGTTTTTTATAATTTAAACGTTATTAAAAATAATATCAGATAAAAAAGGTGATTATGAAATGAAGAAAAAAATAATTGCTCTTGTAATTATGGTTTTGTTTATTGGAATTATCATTAACCCAGCAACTACTGGATCCAGTAGAAATGATATAATTAATAAATTTGAATACGGTGGAGATTCAAATGAATTACTTTTTGATAGATTTATAACAATTCTAATGAAACTTGCTCATAAACCCTCAGTTTCAGCATGCATTATAATAAACGATAGTGCTGTTTGGTCAAAGGGATACGGTCTTTATGATATTGAAAATAATAAACCAGCGACATCTGATACTCTTTATCTTCTTGCTTCGATATCCAAAACTGTTACGGCTACTGCCTTAATGCAGTTGTATGAACAAGGATTTTTTAATCTTGATGATGATGTGAACGATTATTTACCATTTAGCCTTAGAAACCCTAATTATCCTGATATTCCTATAACATTCCGTATGCTTCTTTCTCATCGATCTAGTTTAGCTTCGGATAATTCGGATCGACTGTGTTTATCATACATACCAGGAGATCCAGATATACCATCATATCCTGACCCATGGCTAGAAGAATATTTAACGCCTGACGGATATGCCTATCATTCATCAGTTTGGTCAGATTATCCACCAGGGGAGCAATACTACTATGCAAATATTGGTTTTTCAATCATTGGATTTCTTGTCGAAACAATATCTGGTCAAAATTTTAATGAATACTGCAAAGAACATATTTTCATACCATTAGGCATGTATAACACTAGCTTCCGACTTAAGGATCTCGATATTAGTAAAATAGCAATTCCTTATTTCTATAAGAAGGGAGATTATATCCCTAATCCACATTATGGAATGTTGGTTCTCTACCCTGCGGCTTCTCTGAGAACATCGGTTGAAGAGTTTTCACATTTTTTGATTGCACATATGAACGGCGGAATATACAATGATGTTAGAATATTAAACGAATCCACCGTTGAATTAATGCATACAGCACATTACCCTATAAACGATAAAGGGTATGGTTATGGGCTAGGATGGAGTATTAAAGTAAGTAAATCTGGTAAAAAGGAAATTGGCCATAGTGGAGGCTGGCCAGGTGTCCATACATTAATGACAGTTCGATCAGATGACAATACCGCAATTATTATTTTTACAAATTGTTTAGACTCAACCCAAGGTTATAGAAATATAGAGGGACTGGCATTCTGGTTAATAACAAATGCATTATTTATGAGAGCTAATAGACTCGCATCATAGTTATAATATTAACTTTAAGATTATGATAAAAAACTTGCTGATTATGGCTATGTATTCAAAAAATCCTCTTATCAAAGGCGATTGCCCTAATTAGCCTTCCGATTAGATTAAAAAAAGAGGGGTTTTTTAGCACTAGAGCCCTAATATGTATCTGAGTATTGGAAAAACATTTGGGAATTGTTGTAAAAACCGTAGGAATAATGAGTTAGATAACACTCTATTTCTTGGCATGGTAACTTCCAGTGTTCCCCATTCACTCTCATTACCATGGACGTCTTTTGCTTTGGCTCTGATTGTATAAGTTCCATCCTCGGACCATGCATGTCCAAGGTTTACTATTCCAGATTCATATGGTCCAATATATGGTCCCTGAGTTCCGTCATCCCAGTCAACCCACAGATACATAGGGTCACCGTCTATGTCGTTTATTGTGAAGTTGTAATAATAAGTAACTCCTGCGTTTCCACTAGTTGGACCATCAATTATAGGTGTACTTGGAGGGTTGTTATCTCCTCGAATAAAAGCCCAGGTTGAATCACGAACAGTTATACCATCATCATCAGTAACAGTTAAAGTAACTGTAAAATTTCCAGCGTCATCATAAATATGTGTTGGGTTCTGCAAAACAGATGTATCACTATCTCCAAAATCCCAATGATAATCATACGGTGGTGTTCCATTTTCTGCTGAACCTGTAAATTGCACAGACTCACCTATAAGTCCCTGGTAAGGACCATGTGCATCCACATTAAAACCTATAATGGTAAAATCAGATGCTGATATAGCAGATATACTCGCAGATGATGTAGAAACAATAATCTTTATCCTACAATGCTCAGATCCACCCGCATCAACTAACCATTGAAAGCAGCCATTATTTGGAATATCAGATGCAATTGTATTCCATGGACCTGATTCGCCATCTAGAGATACTTGAATTTCAACAGTAGCATCTCCTTGTGATGGTGGAACAGCAGAAAGCCAACGAATATTACGAATAGACCCACTTCTAAACGTTTCACCGCCATGAGGTCCCGTCACTTGAGCAGTAGGTTCCGTTGGTTCAAGCCATGGAGAATAAGCCTTTAATATATTTTGATATGAGGGCCAACTACCCTGCTCAGCTTGTATTAAAACATCTTCACGACCATCATGGTCAAAATCACCATCAACAGTAAGTGCAGAATAATAACCAGGACTAGACATAGTAAATGTTCCATCGAGCATCCAGTTCCCATTTCCATCCCCTAGATATGCATAACCTGTGGGAGCATCATAAGCAAGAATATCAAGAAAACCATCCCCATCAATATCTCCAAATTGTACCTCGTAGGTCCCAGCGGTTGGTAGACCACTGGATGCTGAAACCCATTCATCATTTTGTTTATCAAACTTGTAGCAACGTACTCCAGACGATCCAAAACCAATAACTAAATCATCACATCCGTCATTATTCATATCTCCGCAATCAATACCATAATAGTATCCAGCTGGAAGACCATTTTGATTCATAGTAAATCCAAAAGAACCATCTCCAAGAAAAACATAGGTATTCTCACGAAGTCCAGCAAAATCAGGATATCCATCAGCATTGAAATCACATGTTTCAAGATTATTTCTAGCATTTCCTCCAGATAAAGCCCAAGTATGACTCCAAGTTCCATCTCCATGGTTTTCATACTGGTGATAACCGTTGCAACAACCAAATGATAGAGATATAACATCAAGTAGACCATTACAATCAAAATCAGCAAGATCAGTTGAAAACATACCGTAATCTTCACCACCAGTACCAAGCCCTGTTGCCCATGGAATCCAATTCGAGCCAGTACCATCCCCCAAAGCGGCACCAATTAAAGTATCACCAAAACCAGGAGTGCTACTATAATCATGATGTATCCCCCAGACTACATCAAGATAGCCGTCTAAGTTAAGGTCTCCTGCTTCAATACCACCATAACCGAAATTCCCAACTTGAGCAACAGACCATGTGCCCTCTCCATCACCTAGCCATACCATGATTCCATGTTGATCACTATTAATATAAGGAGAACCATGATCACCAACACAGATAATATCTAAATGTCCATCATTGTTGATATCAGCAAGTTCCAATTCGGTCTTTCCTCCTTCTTTTGCTGGAACTTGAAGTCCTGATGATTTGGAAACAAAAGTTACACCTCTGTTGAGAGTAATTGAACTATTTTTGTCATCATTTTTTTGCTGTAAAACTTCACCCACAGCAAATGGAGATGCTGTTGAAAGAACTAAAACTAAAATCATAACTAATACAAAATTATTCTTTATCTTTTTATTTTTCATAAATTATTCTCCCTTAAGTAATTAATCAATAAATTATATTTAAAGATTATCTATAAAAAATTATTACTATGTATTGCATCAAATATCATTGGTTTTAAATAATCAATACAACAGAAAAATGAACCTGTAAAATAATACATAAACCAAATCGTGTTTTTTTATTTACCTTTAGCATATATTTCTCTTAATGGAATATAGAATACAAGAAGGGCAACAAACAACCATAACAAGAGCCCTGGAAGAGCAGGGGAGAATTCAAACATTACAATGTTTATTCCTGCGATAATAATAAATGCAACAATCACTCCAGTTAATGCTTCTCCAGCAATAAGACCTGCTGTGAACAAAAGACCTGTTCGAATAATGCGTTCTTTTGGTTTCACTTCTGTTTGTTTAATAGCTAGTTCCCATTCACTCGCTTGTTCTCCTTCATCAGATCCATAATGCTTCTTAATCTTTTTATTAGTGATATAGCGAATTACTCCTCCACAAAAAATAGGAGCCGCAAGGGTAAACGGTAGATATATACCAATGGCCACGGGAAGTACGGGTACATCGATGAGGATCAGAACAAATGCAAGCACCATTCCAGCAAGCACAAACGGCCAGACCATTTCACCACCAAGCACACCACGTACAACACCACTCATAAGAAATGCTTGAGGAGCAGGTAAATTCGTACTTCCGATTGTATATGCTTGATGAAGTGCGGATACCACAAGTGCAAGAACGGGTGCTGCAGCAAGAATTCCAACTAATTCAGCAATCTGTTGTTTGGATGGGGTTGCCCCTATCATTTGTCCAGCGGTCATGGACTGTAACACATCTCCTGAAATTGCTGCACAACAAGCTATAACCGCTGCAATAAGAAGTGCAATACCATACGCACCCACACTTCCAGATACACCAAATCCAAGGAGAATCAAACAGGTTAAAAGTAACACTGAAACAGTAACTCCTGAGGTTGGGTTATTTGATGAGCCAACCAATCCTGCCATGTATCCAGCAATCGCACTTGCAATAAATGCAAAAAGAATAGCAAACACAGCCATGACTCCTGAAATTAACCATTCATTTGAAATCCATACGTAAAGTAAAAACACAGGAATTGTTAGTACTCCAATCATTAAAAACACATATTTGAAATTTAAATCTTGATCTGTTCGTTTTTTTGCCTGCACTTGGCCACTTTTTATGCCAACGACTGCCTCTCTAATTCCATCAGCAAGATTATGTCTAAGTTTGAAAACCGTCCATAACCCACCAACAACCATGGCACCTACGCCAATATATCGGATGTAATCTTCCCAGATTTTATAAAAACCCCAGATATACTTACCGGCTTCGAGGTTTCCACCTGCCATAGCCATGGCATCTGTGATTTCTCCTGAAGTTATTGGTGTTGGAATACCAATTGCAAGAGCAATCAGTGGTGCAATTACCACCCAGCCAAGTAGTCCTCCGACAAAAACAAAAGATGCTATTCTTGGTCCAATAATCCAACCTACTCCAAGAAGTGCTGGGGAGGTTGCAACGCCGCCATAAAACAATCCATCATTTTCTCCTCCACCAATATTGAATCTTCCAATATTGATAACACCATGCAGTTTTCCCTCAATTGCTTGAAGTCCAACTTGTCCAAATTTTAACAATGCTCCAAGCACGGCACCTATAAATAACCAGATACCACTCACTCCAGAATGTCCTTTTTTCTTTGTATCACCATCACCTACTGTTGATGTTAATACTGCAGCAACTGCGACTCCTTCTGGAAATGGTAGATCTGTTTTGATAATCAGGGCACGCCTGAGTGATACCATCCATAAAACACCAAGAATCCCTCCTAGTGCTGCAACAATTGTTGTTTCAAAATAATGAATTTCTGTCCATGCTCCAAGAAGTAACATTGCAGGAATCGTAAAGATAACGCCTGCTGCAAGCGCAGTACCAGCTGCTGCTCCCATCATCCCAATGTTTACTTCAAGAATTGTTGCTTTGAATGATCTAAGTAAGGCAAATGCCAGGACGGCACCAGGAATGGCAGCGGATACTGTCATACCAGCATATAATCCAAAATAGGCATTTGCTGATCCTAAAACAATTGCGAGCAATGCGCCAACTAACACTGCTTTCAGTGTTAATTCAGGTATAATGTTTTTCGCAGGGATAAATGATTGAAAGTTTTCTCTAGATGTCATTGAACTCATTAAATTTAATATTAATTTTAATATATATAAAATAATCGTATTGAAGTGATAGCTATGATACAATGTTTTTAAGATTGAAGAAACACTCCAATAACCATTTTGATTAGTACTGCTTCAATATCTAATCATAGCCTTCCAATTCGACTAATAGTATACCAAATATTCAATCTCATATTTAGTTAGATTTCTTTTCCTTTAAAAAAAGATGTTTAGGGAAACACATAGAAATCAACTATGCCTAATGATGTATTGTAGTCATTCTTTGCTCTTATTTCTAAAGTGTGGATTCCACGTGTAGCTTGCATATTCCATGTAAATGGTGCTTCATTATCGATATGATGCAATACATCATCGACGTAGAATTCAACTATATTGGTGTTTTCAGCATTTACTTTTACATTTAGATTTCCAAATACTCTTGCCGCTGCTACTTGAATCTGTAGTTTTCTATAAATCGTAGTAAAACCTATATTAAATATATAGGTATGGTAGAATGTCGGTTTTTCAACCTTTATTTTCGGAACATCAGGTTTCAAGTTTCCATAGATGCCATCGAGGTACATTACCCCTGTACCTTCCCCATACCATTCTGCAAATATGTCTGCATCGTATGCCAATCTAAACCAGCCTTTTCCACCCCATTTTGTTCCCCAGCTGTTTTTTACAATCCAGCATTTATGGGAATCATCATATCCAACGATGGTTACTACGTGTCCTCCAACGCGTTCTCCCCATCGGTGTCTATAAACGCCTCCTAAGTAATAGTAAAAATCATTGTAAACATAGAAACATATGATGAGTGGGCCATATTCGATTAATGCTTCTTTTATTGCCTCTACGTCGTGGTCGACCCATCCCCATTCAGTTATTTTTACTGTTCTATTTTCCCATCCAGGTAGACTTTCAAATGGGTAATCAAATGCTCTATGTGGATCAGGATAGCATCCTTCGTCAGGGACGCCATATTCTATGAGGTAATTTGCTGCGTCTATTAGGTTTACATATCCTGCTTCATATGTCCCACCTGCATAGAAATAAAGGTGTGTTTCTGAAAGATCTGGTTCATATACCTCTCCCATTTGGTATTGCATTATTGTTTCAAGTGAGGCACATATTGCGTATGTCTCGCATGTGGGAGCTGGTGATTGATCTTTAATAGGTGTGGTATAATCAGTACCATTGATGTCCTGCCAACTGAAATAAGGGGGTAGTTCATATTGTTCTACAACATTATCTAACTTTTCAGCACTCATGATATTTATAGGTATAAGAAATAGTAATAGAACGAAAATTGTAACAGCTTTCTTCATATTTTTACCACTAACTATGTTATATGCAGTATTTAATATATAAATTCAACCTCTTTATCAAATAGAGATTCAATGGAATCGTAAATCTTCCTTAAGGCTGAGATCTAACTGTGATAACTTCAGTTATAGGCATTCCTTGTAATTCAGGATTATTTGGGTCATAGTAGTAACATGGAGTGAAAGTAAGATTTATCGAATCATTACCCGTGTAATTTTCAGGAGGCATGATGAATAGAGACGCCTCTTTTTCTTCACCTACATCCAAAACTGTTTCAGGTTGGATATAAACCCACCAATTCGGGGATGGACTGTCAATAATTTCAGATTTAACTAAAGTTAAACCATTACCAAGATTTTCTATTGAGATGTTTAGTTCCGTTATTTGACCTGGTGGGGTATGTATGTTATTTGTCTCTGGTGTTACATTTATTAATGGCAGATAACCTGGGACAATGGGGAACTCCTTTTCAACCTTTGAACCATGTATCCAAGTGAGAATACCAAAAGGTCCCTTTGTACAATTAGTTGTCCCCACTATTTTAAAGTAGGATATATTAAAAGCAGGTGCACTTTCATTTAAAATAATCAAGATTGCAGGACTTTCAATAGGTGTCTCCCAATCTGAACTAATATCGAAGTGCACCGTATCGGGGAAAACGCTAATTGAAGCCCATTCAGGGACATCCTTAATGGATAATTCAATTGTCATAAACACCCTTCCATGAAACCATCTTGCTATAATATCGGCGAATATACCAGAAACCTTATAGCTCACATTATATAGAAACCATCCTCCACCGCCTGGTTCTATCGGTTCGAGAAAATCATCCAGATTGAAATCAAACTTTATATGCCCTTTTAAACCGAAAAAGAAGCCATGAGGTTCCTTTTGAATATCATCTAATGGAGCAACCTTTGAAGTGATACCAGTTGGTATGCAAGATACTCCGATAAATAAAACAATTACAATAAGGGTAATTCCTCTATTAAGAAGATTGTTAATTTTCATTTTTTTATCTCATTATTTTTTAAGTGGTTACATACGCTCTTTCGGCCCTACACAGTACAAACACTGGCGACGGCTCACTATGATTAAACAGAAGGGATTTTTCTCCCCAATAAAACACACCTCGGGCACGTTGTAACTCAATTCTAATGTCTTCGTAGTCATAATAAGTAGCAATTCCATTGTTTCTACTAAATATCAAGACATTGAGTGATTCTCCTTCTTCTCCGTTTGCCGCTACAAAAAAATGCCTTTTCATAACAGGGATATATAACCCGATTCTCCACCATAAACTCAGGCAACTTGTAGAATTGCTCTTACCTGCAATCAAAACAATAGAATTATTATAATTCTCTACATCTGCAGTAATAGTAGGTAAAGACACTAGTATCAAAACACAGATAACACCGATGACCAGGCCTTTTTTTAACATCCTATTTTGCATTCTTCATACCTCCCTATATAATCTAATGTATGTCATATATATAAAGTTATATGTTAATCAATGACAAGATATGTTTTTCGAACGTCATATATGTAACACAATAAGCATTAAAGAAGCAAGTAAGGTACAATATATATCAATACGATCTTTCGCAGTTCCCTATTGTAAGAATTCTATCAGTTCATTATTTCTAGCACTTTCAAATGAGAAAAACGTTCATTTTCCTTTATCTACCTCACTCTGACAAAACAATACATCTATATGAAATTAAAAAAAGAAAAAGAGATGATTAATTTTATTTCTTTTTTAAGTATGGAAGACCCGTTCTCTTGTTAACACCAACAACCATATTATCGGGCTTGTCACATGGTGAGCCGCTTTTTGGTGTTCTCTTGCTAAAGAAATAGATAGTTTGATTCCTTCCACCTTTTAAGGTAACATCTCTCTTATATAATGTCCAACCTTCATGTGTATATGCCATATTCTACCTCATAACTGAATAAACAATCTATGATTTAAACCTTCTCCTAATTTTCTCCATAAAAAGCATACAAATAACAATTTTTTCAAAAAAAACTGCAACATTTTTTATTATTTTTCTATTGGATTTAAAATAAGTTTATTTTCGTGCTTTTTAAATATGATTTCATTATCTTCAAAAATTGGTTTTCTGCCAAGAAGAACAGGTATGTCGTTTCGATCAGAAACATGGATTTCTAGATCCTCATAAGTAAATTTCTTATCTTTATCATTTATCACCATGTTAACAAATGACTTATACAGGGTTGTTTCTCCCCCTGCAGTATCAACATGGCCTGCTTTTTGTAAGTTCAATTCCAAATATTTGGCTATGGCATGGGGGATAACAATAAAATCTCCACCTGAATCTAACAGTGCATCAATAGTTGGAGTTTCTCTTCTCGTAGTACAAAACTTTATAGGAATAAGGGGGAAATCCCTGTATTCAAATATAAATTGTAATTCAGACATTTATCTATCCCGTAAGATATTTCTTGGTGTCCCTTGTAATACTTTTGATATCTTTATATTATCATCTGGAAACTTTTCGGCAGGATATTTTTCATCTGCCTCTTTTAATAAATCTTCTAAATTAACACTGTGATCTACAATTTCGTCATTAAAAAGCAAAAGCCATTCCCCAGAATGTTTCTTGAAGAAATTATCCTGTTCCATCAGGCATCAATTACTATCTACCATATATAAATGTTGTGCCGACTTTAACCAAAATATGCTAAAAAGAAGTTTTTAATCTTCCTTCTTTGGATGAAGTGACAATAATATTCCACACACTCCAGAGAAAACTAAAACTATAGTTATAGAATAGATGCCTATATCTGCCCAAACACCATACGTTATGCCCCAATATACATAAAATATTATCCCTGCTACTATAGCGAGTAATGATAATATCGTCCATTCATTAACATCCTTCATATTCATTTCAATCCTCTTCCAATTTTATATGAGTGAATGGGAGCACTGGAACTCCCATACACCAACAGAAGGGAATTTGATCAAGAAATTCCATTTTTACGCCTTCTTGATTTCAGATATCAATTCCAAACACTTTAAACTTTTCTTTTTCTTTTTTTTATCTTCAAAACCAAAACCCATTAAAATTACTTTTTTGGAAGATCTTAATTATGGAGGTAAATCCGTTGTCTAGACAACAGTTTATTCCTAATTATATTGACATTGGCAATGAAAAGAAAACCTTACGAGATTTAGGTTGGAAAATTGCATACATTAACAAAAAAAATAGTAAACCCGATGACATTAAGATTATCTGGCAACAACCCTACATTATTCATTATTGTATTAATTGCAACCAACAACGACATTTTTTGATTGCCAGCTGTAAGTCTGTAGTCAATAAAAAGGGTATTTTATACATTGATGGATATTTTGGATATTGTAGTTTTTGTAAGGAGAATAAACAATGACTTTTACAGATGATAACACTTCCCGATATTTCATTAAAAGCAATAAATGGCGTAACGAACTGAACAGAATAATTGAAGATCCAAATGCCCGAGATCCTGAACGATTATTTTTAGTCTGTTTTATGAGAGATAAATTAGGTTGGAAAGAAATTGAAATTGTGCAATACCTCCAAGAATTTGCACAGTGGAAAAACCTGGATTTTAAGATTACAATTCGTCAAGTCAATATCATTTTTGAAAAAAAGGCCGATGGCAGGCTTTCAGGTTCTAAGATTAAAAATTCTAAGTTTCACGGTTCTCAAATTTCTGATGAAACACAAACGAAGGAAACTCACACGAGAAAAAGTGATTTCTCTAAAACTGATGAAACTGTCGCTGTTGCGACAGAAAGAAAAGAGGAAAAAATGATTTTTCGGTCTGAGTTTTTGGTTTCATCGACTAAAATGCGAGAACATAGCATACAGGAGGTGAACTGTAAAATGGCAAAAGGCAACAGAAGTAGCAGACCTAAAGAATTAAAACTATTTTCTGAGGCACATAATGATGACAAATGGATTAAAACAACGAAAAAAGAAGGAGACTACGGTATCTTTTACTCCATTGATAGCGGACCGATGATTGAGGTAACCTTAACTGACGGTAGCGAAGGTGTTGGTTTTGGTTGGGCCAAAAATTATATTGGATTACCTGAAGACATAGATATGTTACATAGCCTAATTGACGGTATTAACAGTATAATAGACGATATAGGGACTACATCGTCTAACAAATCTGAACCTGACAAACCTGTTGGGCCTAAAGATAAGAATAAGAAATTGTAAGAGGCAAATGACTTACAATTTCAGTATTCAGTAATAAACACCTGGGATAAGCATATGCTAAGTAATCGCCCTGGTTAAATACCAGGAGGGTTTGCCCATAACTCCGTGAACAGTCTATGCTTAGTTCCAGGTATACTTTTTCAGTATAACTATTGGAGTTAAAGTAACTGTTAATACTATATAATGATAGTTGTAAGAATAGGACTAAATAACAATTTTAGGTATTATGAAAGGCATTGGATTGACAACGATAGTTTTTACGTAGGCACACCGTTTCTGATACGTAGGAACGGGAAAAAAATAACGTTGCCCATCGAATTATCGTTCCCTTGCACAAAAATTGGGGGTATTGGCGGTTTGTTTGTATTTATAGGTATTGTTTAGTTATCAAAAAATAAAATCAATTAATCCCAAAAATATTTTTATGGGGTTAGTCTAAATTCATATAATATGCTTTGTAACCATAATAGAAACATCGCATTGCAAAACTCATTTCTTCCTTTTTCATCGGTTTTCTAATTTTTTCTTTCATTCTATTAAAATAGACATCCTTATACATCTATTTAATTCCTTTGTAGTATATATTCGTATAAATTAGAAAAACGATTGAAAGTTCTATCTATAGTAATTGGCTTTATGGCAAAAATAACGATATCATTATCAAAAGAAGATGAGAAACTACTGCGGGAAAAAGCAAAAGAAAACTACAGGTCAATCAGTGGAGAAGTATCATACCTTCTTAACAAGATATATAGTTCTGAAAGATAAGAAATTTTACTGATGACTTTATAACAGATTGTAAAAACGGAATTAGTTTTTATTCTAATGGTTGTTATGACAATCGTTTGGTATAGGTGTTTGCACATCCAATAAATCTACAGTTACCACAGGGGGTAACTTTTGTTTCTCTGTGGATTTTTGATAAATATAATGTTGTCATCAGGATAACCTTTTATCGTATTGATATGTGTAGCATATCCAATATCCTTTTTTGTTATCGAACACAACATCGGGGTTATGGAATGAACATCGAACTTTTGCGTCTGTGTTAATGGGTGTATTCCCATAAACACACAATAAGCAATTTCTACCGATTTTTACACCGTGTTTTTTACTGTGTCGTAGTCTTTTTTTTCTTGCCTTAACCCATACGGTTCGATTGATGGACATAGTTTTTTTAGGGTTTGGCATTCGGGGCCCAGATCCAAATTCTATGTATAACTTTTGGGGGTAGGGGGTGCCCAGTTACTTTTATTAGCCAGGTCTACATCTACAGATATAGAAGGTTTGTTAACAATGCCAGAAGAAGAAGTATATATCCCAGAAGCCAAAAAGGAAGAAGCGGAGCTCCATCCGTGTTCTATCTTGGAGTATCGGTGGGCCAGTACGTATTCGGATGAAAAGATTTATGAATTCGGAAAACGAAATCTGATTAGTGAAGATTGTGCATCGATAATCTTGGACGAACGCGAGAAAAAGCGGGCTAAGTCTCCTTAAAGGCTTCTGAACCTTTTGGCGCCTCGAACTCTTCTAAACTTGGCGGGTTGATTGCAATCTTCTAGTGAGATCTTTCGTTGCAATCAACCCAAACTCACCTATGAGGCTTGAAGTATGATTACTACAATGCAACAAATAATACAGGAGCTCCTTGTGGGTAACGTTTTATTGTATATCATTGTGGGCGGTATTTTTGCAATGGTGGTGGGCGCTTTTACAATCGATCGTAACGGTAGCATAGGAATTATATTTACATTGCCTATCTGCGGGGGATTGGTTGCTCCTACAGTTGCATTTCTTGTTGCGGTGGTTACTGACACAACTTTTGCTTTTAGCCTACCAGGGTTGATATTGCCATTGATTTGTGTTTTAATGATTTCTATGCTTCTGTCTTATGGTTACTCGCTTGAACCTTCAGCTGTAGAACTTCCCTTTAAACAATCTTGATGGTGTTGTTCGTATGAATGTTGAATTTCTACCTTGGTTTAAATCGATTTTAAGGAGACATTTTTTAAAAAGGTAGTTTTTATTTTTATTTCTACAAAAAATACTTATTTTAAGGCTTTGTAGCGCTTTCTCTCTGTTGTTTAGTGGTATAGGTATCGGCTATTCCCAAAAACGGCCGATACCACTTTTTGCGTTGCTTACGCGCACATTTGTATGTGCTTCATTGTTTACATACTTACGCAATATTGATATGGTTTTCATCATCCAGTTGGCTACGCAGTAATGGGTTGGATTCCACTTTATTATTGGCTACGCAACATCAATTTGGAATTCATTTCTTTCTTGGCTACGCAACATACCCGCGGTTTTCATTCATATTTTGGCTACGCAAGTGAACCCTGGATTTCATTGCTGTATTGGCTACGCAAGATTTTTATGGGCTTCATCCCACCTCTGGCTACGCAATTTATTGATGGTTTTCATTGATGCCTTGGCTCGCAATTATCTTATGGTTTTCATTTTTTACGTGGCTACCAGGTATTTTATGGTTGCACTTATATGGTTGTGTTTTTATTTAAGGGTTTTGATATCCTTGTAGTTGTTGGGGATATCTATATTTTCTCTCCATCTTTCCATCCCATTTGTCCATCAATCGTTGCCATCTCGCATTGCCTTCTGTGTATTCTGTTTCATTCCATATCGGGTTTTGCTCTATCCATTGGTGGGTCTCCCATATCTCTCGCGTTCTCTGTCTCTGCAGTTCTAAGAGTTTATCGTTTTTGAAGCTTCTTTCTAACATCATTTGAAGGATTATTGCCTCGGCTTTATCTTGTTCGGTCGGTTTTTCCGGTGTGTGTTTTTCTTTCCATAGATTTTCGTAATATCTGCTTAAGTTGTCAAGGCGTTCTTTAATTTCATCGATTTCTTTTTGTTGTTTCTGTTCTAACTCTTCTGTTTGTTGTTCTATTTCTTTTTGTTGCTCATCGTCTATGTCTTCGGATTGCCACCTATATAATGTTCTCTCTGTGCAACCCAGAGCTCGTCTTATCTCATCGTTGATATATCCCATATCTCTTAATTCTGTGGCTACATCTTTTTTCAATTCTTTATTGGTTTTCTTTAGATCTTTCTTCATTGTCCTCTCTCTGGTATGGGTATCGTATGTCATATATTTTTACTCTGATATGTCATATGAAATATCATAAAATGTCAGTATGAGTGTCAGTATGATTTTTGATTTATGCTTTCAACTCTATGCACTATCTGTGCGCCACTAAAAAAATATTGGTAGGGGTTTTATATTGTTGATTGTGTTTCCTACCTTTGGTTGTTTTTGGTGTGGAAAAGACTGACTAACCAAACGTTTATCAATCCATTTGCATTTGGATATTCTGTAAAGCCGACCTTTGGAGAGGGTGTTTTTGCTCCTACCAAAACAACCAAAAGGGTGCATTCAAGTTATCACCCCTCTCTTTCGGTCTTTACTTTTTATTTTCTATTTCCAGGAAAAAAAAGGAGTGATATTTATTTATTATAATAATGATAACTTGCATTTAATAGATTTTAACGATATCACAAATTTTATAAATGATAAAGGATTTAATTTACCCTTATCTGATCATCAAACATACGATGATTGGATAGGATGTGAACATAAAAAATGCAATATAAAAATGGAAAAAAGCTGGTATCCTGTCAAACATCAATTCGAACCTGGATTGGTTCAGGATATGGCGAAAAAAAGATGTAATACAAAAGATATTTTTGGAGTTAAATATCCAGATTTCCCACAACGATTAATACCTGGTCAATCAACATTTACAGATCTTTACCGAAATGCTATAGAAGTGCAACATTTGGGGATAAAAACGGTAGAGAAACACTTGTGTTATTTACGCTTTATGGAAATGCACAAGATCTCTGTTGATCTAAAAAATCCCAATCTTGAAAACTTCCGACAACATACTTGGTATAGGATAAAATATGAGAATGCAGGTTACGCTGCTATACGCCACGAATGGGACGCCTTAAAAATGTTGTTAAGGGCATATGAGATCCCTCTATGGAATTTTAAACCACCAAGAAAACCTGAACCTCATTTACGGTTATTACCATTTCCTAATACAGTATATCAGATAATGCATTACAAGTATTCCAACGATCTTTATGAAACCAAATTGTATCAATACATTTTTACAATAGGGTTTACAATTGGTATGAGACCACCATCAGAACTCTGTGCATTAACTATCGATGACATCCAAATTAATGGTGATGGAACTGGTGGCATAGAAATCACTGAAGTCAAAAAACGAAATAAAAAACATACTATTCTGCCGAGAAAAGAAATCCTTTCCTGTCCGCGACATAAGAGTTTCAAAAATTGGATTGATCATTGGCGCCCAAAAGTTGAAAACCAATACAGTGGTAACACCTTATTCTTATGGCCAAGTGGTAAGCCTGTTACAGTAAGACTATTAGGACATCGATTGAGTGTATTAGGAAAACAAGTATGGCCGACCTTCCGACCATATGATATGAGGCATTGGTGTGCAATAGCCCGACTGATTGAAACCAAGGTCGAAAATGATAAATTCGATGAGTTTGAAGTATGCAGTTGGTTAGGGCATACCGATCCAAAAACGACTATGGCTTATATACAATACGCCAAAATGTATTACCTGCAGGCCCCGTATAATTGGATTAATCGGATCCTTAAATTTCGTACTCCGAGAGAGGATAATTCGATAAATTCAAGAAAACCACTAAAAACCCCTGTTTCGACTGGAAACAACAGGAGTAGTGAGATATGGGAGCACTGGGATTTGAACCCAGATCGGCGGGTCTCTTCTTAGGTCATCGCTCCAGTTATTCATCATAGATCAGATGACCCTCGTGTAATCATTCCTAACTGGAGCCCACAATGATGCCGGGTTACACCATGCTCCCATATTTACTTTTTTCTACTTCTCTTTTCGCGTCTCATTCGTTTTTTCCGCCATTTCCACCGCATTTTTCCTCTTTTCTTCCAGACTCTTGAACTTCTTTTCATTAATTATGCCTCTAATTGTATAAGGTGCCCTAAAATAGATAGTTATATTTAATAGTTTAGGATTGGACCATAAGGCGATTTATTATAAATTAGATATAAACATAAAATAGTTTTCTCAAAATATGTAGTTTCTATCCAACATTATTTTTTATTCATCCAAACATATTTACATCTGGTGCAGTACCAAGCAGTAGATATCCATTCTTGTTTTCCATGTACAGGATTTTTATGCCGATATATTTTTGTTAATTTAAGATCACATTTTGGGCATTTGCCTTTGAAAGATTCTTTATACTCTTCGCCTCCCACAGAGTACATGAGTGTGTCAGAAGCTACCATATACACATAATTGCACTTAGTACAATTCCATGCCGTTGGAATCCATTTTCTTTTTCCATCTACTGTTCTGTTCTGGTATAATCGTACAGCCTTTGATCTGCATTCTGGGCATTTCTTTTTAATGTTTCACACCATCGATTAACTTCATAAGTATTATATTCAGTATCTAAATCATCGTTTGGTTTTAAAACATATCTGACAACTAAACATAAAGCCCATTCAAAAAGATATAGGTTATTAATATTGGATATTTTTCTTCGCTCTTTTCTTTGGAATCATTGGTTTTGGCAAGACGGGCGGGACTGGAATATCGCTAAAAAAGACAAATGACTTTAGGAGTATCCGCCTATTTGGAGACTTGGATCACCTAATAGTTGCCATTGCTCTACGGTCTTCTCATCAATTCCATCCCATCCATAGTCATGACGCCAATACTCAAGTTCAAATGTCTTATGATGGGTTACATAGTTAGATATCGCCCCAATATATGCCATACCTAGCATATGTTGTTCTTCTTCCCCGTATAACCTGAAAAACTCAGTATTTATCCACCCGTCACCAGTACCAATTGTGCACACGTCGCCTTCTGATCCCCATCCATATCCAGTATTGCCCATTGTTGCAATAGCACCAGTTTTTGGAAGTTTTACCATAAACCAGCCCCAGCATTCAGGAACCGGCGTGCCATAGGTATGCATGTATAAAGGAAGGTATCGGTCCAGGATTGCAGGAATCAACGATATACTAAACATACTGTTATGGCAGCCGCCAACACTAACAACTGGGAGCTTATTAGTATTTGTTAATTTCTTCATCGGGAAAAGTGGGAAATTTAAAAACGGGAAGTAGGGTGATAACTGAGTAACCACAAGTCCAGCTACTGAGCCATATCGTCTGTTACCCGGTATTCCAGGGTAATGATCTCCCCACCATCCAGGGCTTCCATGTCCTGAGAAAAACGCAAGGCCGTATCCTTTGCTAAACTCCTCGATTACATCTGATTGATCAAACCATTTACCATTTGAAGTAAACACACTGTTTGTATCGAAATCATCAGGAATATAGGTAAGGGCTCCTCCTCTGCCACGTAGGAATTTTTCTCCGACAATCCATTCACCCTCGTAGTACGTTTCTGTATTATTTCTCCATACTGTAAATATCGTTTCTTCATTGCTGTTATTAATCCACACTTTAATGTGGGTTATATTACCATATGGTTTTGGATCATATGATTTCCCACGTATTGTAAGAATTTCATCCACATAGGAGATGTTTGCGTACCAGTATAGGTCGTTGCAGTACGCTTCTCCATCATGTGGTCTGTAGGTGTAGTCTGTGTTCCCAAGGGTGTTACCGTTTGATATTGTCATGATTTCTGCGATAGGTGGTGCTGGATAAAGATAACCTTGTAGTTCTTCTTTGAGGTGGTCATCATGGTTGAAAGTTATGTTAGTTTCAACTGTTTTATCCAGTGTTATGTGTATTTCATCGACTGGCCCTTTTTCTCCCTCTGGATTTTTGCTTTGTGCACAAATGATATATTCTCCATCTGTTAGACCATCAGTGTCCCATTCTATATCCCAATCTTCTTGGTCGAGGAATCCATCTCCAGATATCGAGATCATTCTTTTGAACCAGGTTGGGTCAGCTGGTAGTTTTTCATAGTCGATGATTTTTGTTATTACATTTTTTGCTTCTTTGTTGTTTCGTACAGCGAGTCTTCCAAATGCTACATCAGGATATAGATCAAGTTCATCTCGTAGGTCGTCACCTGACCATTCAGCAAATATATCGTTTCCATTGGAATCCCAATCATCGAACTCGCCTCCTTCTTTGTAGATATCTGCATAGTAGAGATCACTGATGTAGCCAGGCTCCCCACTAGTGAAGTTATAATTTGGATCACCATCATACTGAAAATTAGAATATCTCACGGGGACATGCCAGCCTTTTGCACCATGGTTTTGATCATCTTTGGCTTTTGCATAAATTATCGATTTTAAACCACCGAAAAGTAGTACATATTGAATTCCCCATGTTTCTATTGCATCCTTTATGAAATACTTAATTTGCTCAGGTTTATCTCTACCATTATAATTTGGATCAGCATATATTTCTTCTGTTGTTTTTAAAGTCGTGTTCATACCAAATGTGTTTTTATGTTCAACTAGTCTTTCAAGTTCACTTGAGAATTTTGATGGAGTAATAATTACGAGATCATAGGTGCTCGTCTGCGGGAAAATATTTAATCCTGGATCTTCATAGGTTATTTTAATATCAACCTTCTCAGCTACAATTATTTTCCCTGATGCAGGTCTATATCTCAGTGGGAAAACATTTACTGTTAGATGAGTAACGTGCTCACCTTCGGCGTTCAATCCACAACCAACATGAGAGCCATACCACTCATGTGGGTATAGATCATTGCTATTATACACCGTTTCATCCTTCTTGGATCGGATGACGGAATCTGGCCTTGGTGTTAGTGGTACTGGAGCTGGTGCGGGTTCTATTTCTTTTGAAATTTCAAGTTCTTGGATATCTGATGGTTCTGCATCAATCCTTATGTTGGTTACTCCAAAGGGGAGCTCGAATGTTTTAAGCACTCTTGGAATCATTGGTTGACCAGGATTCATCAAGTAGGTTTCCTCATCTCCAAGATATAATCTGATGTACTTGTTATCGCTATCGGCAAAGCTTGGTTTTGAAAAGTCGATCTCTATTGTTTTAATGACGGTTTTCGAATATGCATTTTCGGTGCTATCAACATTGATGGCAGCTGCCCCAAGTCCTCCAAGGACCATTATAATAGCTATAAATATAGGTATGGATTTTTTCATTTTTTATCCCCATAAAAATAAATGATTTATACTATAAAAAAGTATCCTTATAAATATTGCAGGGTTTTCACGGGCTTGGACAACAGATTTTATCGGTGTGGATGTAGAGCTACCTTGATTTTATCAAAGCAAGAACAGTATCAGGGATAGGAATTATATTAAAAAAACTCTGTTGAAAATTATTTATTAAAACAGTGCAACTAAGTCCTCTTACACATTTTCTTTCTTTTTTGGTAATATACCCATCATTAGGTTTAGAACGTGTCAAAATCGTGTATATGTATATATACATTAATAAATATATTTAAATACTGCCCCATAGCAGCAATAAAAATGAGGGAAAGGAGGAGGTCGGAAAAGGAAAGGTTCCCAAAAATATTTTCCCCCATTTATAATTATTATATAATTAGAGTAGTATATAAACATTATCCTTATAATAGAACATCTGTAATGTAAGTAACTAAAAAATTAACTATTAATTAAAAAGGCATGTTACAAAAGTATCAAATATGATAACATTTAAGAACAGTAAGGGAATACACTAAGGAGAAAGGGATGAATGAATATGCCGAAAAGCAGTAAAAAACAAATCAATGAAGATGAAAAGAAGCTTCTTAAAATACTTCAGACAAGTTCTGGAGATAACGTTGAAAATATAGCGAAAAAATGTGGTTTTTCCAGACAGAAGGTATCGAGAATCAAAAAAAGACTGGAAAAAGATAAAACAATCTGGGGATATAATGCTGTGTTTGATGAGGAAAAGTTAGGTTTGAAAAAGTATATTATCCTTCTTAAACGAACAAATAAGCCCATTTCTCCAGAAAAATTACAAATACCAATCAAAGGAGTAGTAAAACAGGAGTTAACAAAGATGGGAATTGAGATTGATTTTAGCTTATTAGTTCATGGTGATTACGACTTAGCATTATGTGCTACTGCACGGGGTGTTAAAGAATTGGTGATATTAACTAATGCCCTAAACAAAATGTTTGGAGAGTATATTGCTGAAATGAAAACATTGGAAGTACTGTTTCCTCTTCAAAAAGGTGGCATTGATAATCCAAATCTGGAAAAACTTAAAGAGTTTTTTATCTCTGAATAAGAGTTAAAGAGTGATTTTATTAACCAAATAACTATACCTTCTGTCAAATAGGGTCAAAATTTTGGTAAAATCTCTAATATTTCCTTTCTTCCTTCAAATTGACTCCTTTTACAATATCCTTTCTATACCATATTACTTAGGAATGGCACTTTTTATTGTTGATCTTATGTAATGTCCTAAAGAAAGTACAAAGCTACAGGAAAATGCGATTATTCCTATCCAAAAAGAATCATTTATTGTCAACATTAATGCTATTAAAAATATCAAAAAAGACAAAGAAAATATTAGAGCCGAATTTCCAATTCTATCTGATTCAGTGTCGATATTTTCAGAGGGCATATGTTTTCCAACATAGTCTATTACATATTAACATTTTTGGATGTCTTGTTTAATTGAATCAGAAAAATAATGTTAATAATCATTATGATTCAGATCCTACAGCTAACTTATTTGATGCTGTGGAAGGCAATAAAAAAAATGTAAATTGATGATATACGATTACATGCCTATCTAAGACAAAAC
The DNA here is from genome assembly GCA_030619765.1 of Thermoplasmatota archaeon. GTDB lineage: Archaea > Thermoplasmatota > E2 > DHVEG-1 > DHVEG-1 > JAGLML01. Next base: position 14,298 of record JAUXAU010000003.1, on the reverse strand, counting down.
GGGCTTGGAGGGATTCGAACCCTCGACCGATCGGTTAAGAGCCGATTGCTCCACCTAGCTGAGCTACAAGCCCAAAACAGGAGAGATGCCTGAATTAAATGACATCTATTAATGTTTTTCTTCTGATTGCTTTATCTCTGATTCGTCGACTTTAGATATATACTTGGCATCAATCCTATCAGTAATATAGACATCTTTACCGGCATGATATATTTTTATTCCGTCTTTTTTTGCTTTAGCGCCGTCTATCTTTAAAATAAGTGGCTCTTCTGTTCTCACCTTTCCCGCCTCAAGTGCTTTTTCGATACTTCCACTAAGATGCACATTTTTCCTATCTATAGGGTTTAACCCACCTTCTACTATTATGTCTATTTCTTCTTCTGTAACAGGGTAGAAAAATTCATCTATATCTGCTAGAGGCAAATCATCAAGATTGACATCTATGGTGTGACCGTAAGTTGCGCGCACCATTCCTCCATCAATCTGATATCTTCCTTTGGGATCGGTAAGTGCAATGGCCTCAATATGATGATTACGGAGCCAATGAAATCCTGACCTGCTAATTCCTATAGCTTCAACAAATTCAGAAATGTCTATCCATCCATGGCCATCGATCATTACTCCAAGTTTATCTGGAAAATGACGAAGCACTCCTGCAATAATGCGCCCTAGTGAATTAAGTTCTCTATCATTCATTAGGAATTTTCCTTTTTCACCACAAACTGGACAGGATTCCCCACGATAATAACCGTGCTCTTCACATTCGCCTAACATCTTCTCTTTCCCATAATAAGAATAATAAGTATAAGTTTTTGTATACATTTATTATTACACATTTGGTGAACTATTGGAACAAGAAGAAATGAAAAAGATGGCAGCAGAAAAAGCAGTTGAACATGTGGATAATGGAATGGTTATTGGATTAGGGACAGGATCAACTGTAAAATATGCAATAAAAAAATTGGGAGAAAGGGTTAATACAGGATTAAAAATAGAAGGAATTCCGACATCCTTAAGAACAAAAAAACTAGCGACAGAATTGAATATTCCTCTGGTGGATCTAAACGACTACACGAAAATTGATTTAACCATAGATGGAGCTGACGAAGTTGACTCATTTCTAAATTTAATTAAGGGAGGAGGTGGAGCCTTAACTCGAGAGAAAATAATTGCATATCACTCGAAAAAAGAGATAATAGTTGTAGACGAAACAAAGGTTGTCAAAAAATTGGGAATTGACTTTCCCGTGCCTGTTGAGGTTACAAAATTCGGCTGGAATGCTACCAAAAAAACCCTCGAAGAACTTGGCTGTACAACAGAATTAAGAACAATTATGGATGAAGTATACATTACTGATAACTCAAACTACATATTAGATTGTGATTTTGGAAAAATCAATGAACCTGAATCTCTTGAGAAAGAAATCAATTCGATACCTGGGGTTATAGAAAACGGTTTGTTTATAGATTTGGCAGATGAAATAATAGTTGGAAGCAAGCAAGGGATTATAACACTAGAAGAACGATGCCTTCAATAATTATACACTTACCAGCATAAAATTCATTTTTTATGCCTTTTTATTTAAATAACAGATTATGTTATCAAAAAGAGAGGGGTAAAAACCCTGATTTTAACGAAATAAACTTATGTAATTTGCAATATTACTTGATTCTAGATATATCTCAGTAAGTTGTGCTGCAGTTATCTCGTCAAGCCCTTGATTGATGAGTTCTTTTTGAAATGTTTGTCCCCTTTTTTTTGCTTCTCTTTTAAACCGCAGGAATATGCTTCCAAGTTTAAACATAAGTGAGGGAGGAGAGGGTAACATCATACCAAAGATACGGAAACCGTTTGTCTTCTCTTGATCCTCAACTTCCTCAGTCATGCTTTTTTACTCCTATTCATCGTCTCCATGGCCTTTACCCGTGTGGTGTCCAAACCCTTTTACCATTTGCCCAAGGTTTAATGTGGACATATACTGGCGTGTGAGATCATATGCTTGCTCATCAGTCATACCTGCATCTTTTAGTTCTTTGTAAAATGTCGCCACCGCAACACCAAACTGTTTAGCTTGGCTTGGGCTATAGAGTACATCACTGAGATCCTTGAGAAGTCCAGGTATTTTCTCTGACACAACATTCAATATTTCCTTTATTTTTTCCGGGTCGGGTATTCCTTCGTGTTTATTCATTTTTTATATACCTCCAATTTTTAAATTTTAAACTACGGTAGAGTGGCCAGTTTATATATTAATACCGAGCAGTTGTGACCACTTCTTGATCACGTCCTCCGATAAACCGTATACATATAGTGATCCTTTTTGCTTTTTTTGAATGATGTTTTTTCTAGTTAACTCATTAATTTTCTCACGAACTATCCTTCGCGAAGCAGTGCCGCGTTTACTCCTTACAAGTTCTGTAATCTGAGAGATATTCTGCTCGTTTCTATCAAGAAGCACTCGAACAATTTCTTTTGAAATTGAATCTTTTACTTCGGGAAGAATAAGATCTGGGGTTAAACCACCGTGTTCAAGTGAAAGCTGGATTATCTTCAAATAATTTGACGTTGTATCCTGTATTTTCTGAAAAGGTTGAATCAATGTAGAAAGCATCTTTTCAAGTTCACTAATACGTTTGTTTAACTTTCTTATCTCATCGGTTAAATCTTGGCTCACATGAAAAGCATCAAAGAAGAACTAAAAAGAGCTTTTGATCCAAATCTAAAATTATATTAGCTAAATACTTTTAAAAACAAGTATATCATCTGAAATACAGAATATGGAAAAACCTAAAATAGGTAAACAAAAAGCAGTAAATCAGCAATTTGACGCTCACTTATTTAGACGGGTTTTTCACACGTTTGCAGCTTCTTTTTTAATCTACTATTCACTGCCAAACGAGCAATGGATCAGTACATTAAAATTTTACATTCCAATTGTAATCGTAGTTTTTGCCTTAATCTTAGAATATTTTAGATTAAAAGGAAGAATAGATCGTAATCATTTTTTTAGACTTAGAATTTATGAAGAAAAAAGACCTGCAGGATACCTGTATTTTGGTGTAGCAGCACTTATTTTACTTCTTTTCTTCCCACAACAAATAGCGATACCTTGCATTCTTTGTGCTTGTTTCTCTGATCCTATAATAGGGGAGATACGGCATCATTCAGGAATAAAAAAAGCATATGTAATTGGTTTTTTTGTCTGCGTGTTTTTCTTCTTAATAACATGGTTTAAAGCCGACATATGGATAGTGCTTTTAGTTTCAATAATAGGTGGAACTGGAGCGCTAATTGGTGAAGTTAAGAAATTCTGGCTAATCGATGATGATTTTATGATTCAAATACTACCAGCAATCTTAATTTTTATACTATGGCAAGGATTGAAAGTAACTGGGCTTGATATTTTGCCAGCGGAGATAATTCTGCCTGTCTAACACTGTGATAAAATGCCAAACAAAAAATCAGAACGTGGTAAAGGGCGTAACAACACAAGATTAACGAGACTCGAATTATGGTTTGCCCCTTTACTTATAATCTTGCCAATTGTTGTATCTATTTTTTTGATAAGAGATTGGTTTTACAGAGGTTTTTCTAAGGGCATTTCAACATATGATGGTGAATTTTTTTTGGCGATTATAATTATAGTTGGAAATATCGTATTTGATGTACTATTTCTAAAGTCTCTCATATCTCCTAGGGAAAAATAGTATTATTTGACAAATTTTAAACTATAAAACCAGGGAGTGTAATAACAAAATAAAATATTATGATTAAATTACACCCTACTAACAAATCAATATTTTATTATTTCCAGAAGCTCCAACTCTTCTTTAGTTAGATACTCCAACTTCCACTTTTGGTCGTCATTAAATATCATATCCCTTCCCTTTTAAATTGGCAGAGGTGCCAGCGGAGAGGATGGGATGCTGGCATGTCCCCCATATCTCACTTCTTATTAGTTAGAGTATATCTTTTTTGGTTTATATATGTGAGAAAGAGGCTGGTGAAAGTATTAATTTTGGTGAAGAATTAAAACATCAAAGATATCGTTCTATAGAGGTTTGAATGTTATACCATCAGGGTAATAAAAATCCCTATACTTATGACAATTAGCAGACCCCATACTTCCTTTTTCCACCTGAAGATTTTCATACCATCCAAAGGGCCAAAAGGAAGTAGGTTAAAAAAAGCTAGAAACGCATTGATATAGGCAATAAAAAAAGAAACATATGCTAAGTAACCATTAGAAGATAACCATAGCAGGAAAAATATAACTGAAATCATAAGATTCGTAGACGGGCCTGCGGCAGCTATCCTTCCCATTTTCTCTCTACTTGGATTGCCGAATATCTGCACGGCACCTGGTGCAGCAAACACAATTCCCACAGTAACACCAAGAAACAATGCGAATAAAAGACCCTGCGGATACATTCTAAATTCTGACCAATACCCATACTTTTGCCCCATGTACTTATGGGCAATTTCATGACAAACAAAGGCGGTTGCTATAGCAAGAAAAGAAAGAGGTAAATTCCCAACGACAGCACTGAGATTAGACAACGGAGGATATGGAGCAAACGCAAAAGAAAACGATATTGTAAGCACGACCATAGCAATAAGAATCTGAACTATCTCCACTTGGCTAAATCTCATTCCAGGTTCTAAACCGAGGCTATCATACCCATCTGTACCCCTAAAGGGAATGTCATGGAATGAGTAATATGTTTTCCGGCCATTCATTACGAATCAGAGGATGTAAACCTTTGTTCCTTTTCAAAATTTTCCCATGAATAATTTTTCAATCACCCTCACATCCATCAAGACAAACGAGATTTGAATACACTTTTACTGGTAAAAAATATAAATTGATAGCACCAGTAACAAGATACCAAAAAGGATTTGCATTCTAATAACCAATTTAAAGGTACCAGGGTTTTCTTCACGTTTAATTTTTCTCATAGGAAATTTACCAAATAATTTACCAAATAGAACAATGCCGTATCTATATTCTATTGCTGTAATTAGAAAAATAATGATACTTGCTGCAAGCGTAAGACAAAATTGTATTGCCATATCATACCATTAAATGATTTTTTATTAAAAACCTTATTTGAGGGGTAATCATCCTAACGTCCATCAGAAAAATTGTGTTTCTGTCATAAAAAGCCAATTAATTATAGATTCTTTCAGGTGACCCAACTCTGAAAGTTGGTAACTACCTATAAACCTATATCTATTTTTGATTTGTAAATTTATATTACTTCACAAATCTCAAATTATAAAACATCGGCAGAATTAACACTGCAGCTACAAGAGAGGAAATAGTCATAACAATAATAATTGTTCCAAACTGTTGTACTGCAAGAATATCAACAAAATAAACTGAACTTATGCCTGCAATCGTGGTAAAAGCTGCTTCGACAAGTGATAAACCAGTTTTTTCGATAGATTCTCTTGTTGCCTCCATTTTAGACTTGCCTGCTTCCATTTCTTCTCGAACTCTTTGAGTGAGATGTATGCCGTAATCAATACCTATACCTATCATAATAGAAGCAACAGAAATAGTAATAATAGATAATGGAATATCAAGCATTACCAAGAACCCTGGCTCCCAGACAAGAACAAATATGACAGGGACCAACGTTAAAAATCCCCAAAGTGAGGAACCAAATATTAAAATAAGCACTGCTAACACGAGCAACAATGCAATAATCATAGAACGTGTTTGTTGGTCTAAAAGTATATCATTAATCTCCACATTTAATGCGTCTTGACCAGTCAATTTTGAAATCTGTCCGTTGTAGGGCAAGACTGTTTTCGATGCTATAGCATTAATCTCGTTTACCAATGATCTTAGTTTTTCAACACCCATTCCCACTTGAAAAGTAACAACGATGACAGTCTTTGAATAATCGTCATTAACCAATCCTTCTTTGGCAATTCTATCAAATATAATTTCCTCCACACCTACAAACTCAGCTATTTTTTCAAGTATTATATTTCTCTCTAAAACATCACTGACCTCTTTTAGTCCATCCGCGATTGAAACAACAGTTGCACCCAAAGCCCTCATTTCCTCTTCCATAGCATAGATAGCCTCAATGGTTTCAGGATACGTAAGACCTTGACTCTCTGTTTCAATTAACAACATGTTATAACTGGTCCCACCACCAAAATTTTCTGAATACTCGAAATATGTGTCAATTTCTGGCAAACCTTTTGGAGCCATCTCAAAGTAGTTCACATCAGTCCTAATACCGGGGAGAACTATTAGAGACATGACGGCAAAAAAACCTGCTAGCAGAGCAAATCGTTTTTTATTTCCAACAATAATATTTGCGATAGCCTTCCAATTATGAGCACGGCCATTTTTTTCAAACTTTAATATTATTGCTAAACAAGGAACAAGAATTATGGCGGAAATAAAACAAAAAATAATACCAATAACGCATCCAAGACCAAAAGTTATTACCGGCGGCATACTTGATACCATCAATGAACCAAAACCAATCATTGTCGTTATAGTAGAAAGAAAGACTGCCTTTCCAGTAAACTTTAATGTTCTTTCAACTGCCTCGATTTTGTCATCTAACGTTTGTTCTTCGGAAAATCTATTAAGAAGATGAATTGAATAATCAACGCCCAAACCAACAAGTAGGGCAACGATTGCAATAGATAAAAGCGTCAACTCAGGCATTATTATGCCAAATACTCCAAATGTTAAGGTAAGTGCATAAGCCAACGGTAATAAGATTATAATAACACCTTTAAATGTTCGATTGAAGAAAAAGATAACAATGGAAATAAATAGTAGTGCGATTGGGAAAATAATTCTTATGTTTTCCATACTCTCTTTTTGAATTGCTTGCTGCATTGCGACGAGTCCTGTTACCTCCATATCTGAATAGCGGACTTCTTTGTCTATGGCAGCTTTAACGTTATCTAACACTGTATAATACTCGGCATCAGTTGATACTTGCAATATGATAACTGCTACTTTGTATGTATTAACAAAAAGAACTCCTTCAGTTGCTTGGATTAAAGTTCTTGCTATATATCGAGAAATGAGATTTCTATCTTCTGGAATTTCGAATTTTCCTGTACCTCCCAGTCCGCCAATAGCATATGGCTTTGCATTTTCATCTTTTATGAGTGAAGCAATACTTGTTACTGAAACAATACCGTCCTTTTCTCCTCTGTCGAGATCATATTTATTTACCTTCCCGCTAACACGATCCATCTCTTTTAAAACATATGGATCTCGTATATCATCAGCTTCAACATAAATAACAATAGTTGATGCAATCTGGAACTCTTTATCTATTTCCTCCCACAGCTGTATCGATGGATGATCTCGGGGCAAATATCCTGAAAGATCTGAAACCATATACACGTTTTGAATTTGTAAGCCTATGATTACAGTAATTATAGTAAAGACTAATATGACCGCTTTTGGTCTTTTTACCAATATTTTTGCAATCGTTTTTGAGTTCATGCTTTATCTACTCGCTCATAAATTTTTATCCTAACGTATTTAGTAATTCCATTTTTTTTCTTAGATAGATTTGCAAGTTTGTTCAACCTACCCTCCATATCTTTAGCATATTTTTGTAAAAGTTTAATGGGAGAAACAGCCCTATAGAAGTAGGGGTTTTTTCCTATGCTGTCATTTTTTAGTTTTTCCCGATAAATTAATTTCTGATCATACATTTTGGAAAGTAATTCTCTAACTGTACTTGGGTGAAGTTTGGTGCCTTTTATAATGTCTTCACTTACTGCCCCGTTTTTTCTGAGTAAATATATATAAATTCTCGACTTGGCTCTAGATTTCAATATTTCATGCACTGCTCTCTCGGTACTTTTGTCTACGCGTAACCTGGTTTTACTCATTACTTTGCACCAATTTATTTTTTTATTTTAATAAAATTTGTTGTTTTGTGAATATAAATAGTTTTCCATTTTGTCGTTTGAAAAGCGACAAAACATTTTATCGGATTAAAAACGATAAAAATACAAAAATAGCAAAAAGTTTATCTCCATATATTCTGTCTTACACGTAAGATACTATGAATGAAAAAACGAGAATAGAAAAAGATATAGTTATGTTCGAAGAAAATCTTCAAAACATGCAACAAAGAGACATAGATGAAGAGCAGAGCAAAATAATTGAACTTGCAAGCCAATATTATGAAGATACAAAATATTATTTAGAAAAAAAAGATTATTTCACTGCCTTTGGATGCATAAATTATGCACATGGGCTATTGGACAGTATCATAAAATTTTAAAATGTCCTAAACATTTAAGAGGATGGTAATATGAAAGTTGATGGAAGCATAGAAAAATTCTACCAATACTCATTTCCGATGCAAACGGTTTTGGTAACATGTAAAGATGAGCATGACAAGACAAATGTCATAACAATAGCATGGCATACAACCATCTCAAAAAAACCTCCATTGTATGGCATTTCTTTAGCTCCAAGCAGATATTCTCACGATTTAATAAAAAAAGGCAAAGAGTTTGTAGTCAATTTTGTTTACTACAATATGGTTGAAAAAGCACATTTCTGCGGAACACATTCTGGTAGATCAACAGATAAAATCGACAAAACTAGGCTAACATTATCTCCTGCTAAAAAGGTAAAAGTACCTGTCATTAAAGAATGCTATGCTCATTTAGAATGCAGGATGGTTCAAAACTTAACAGTCGGGGATCATACGCTGTTTATTGGGGAGGTTGTGGCAGTACAAGCGGATGAAAATGCATTTAAAAATGACCTATTAATGACAAACAAAATCCAACCATTATACTATATTGGAGGGAACAGTTACACTACAACTGACAGGTTAAAAAAGAAAGAATTTTAAGCAAATAATATTTCTACTTTATCCTCTTCTTTTATAGATAATTTCTTTGCTGCATTACCTTGATTTATACCGATTTCAAGGAAATTACTGCTCCCAATGGTGGCAAGCATTTCCCTTTTTTTTACAAAACCATAGGATTTAACAAAAGGCAATTCTATACACTTTTCACCAATAAACACCATAATGTTTTTATTGTAAGTTAAACCATTTGACAGCACATCTCCGGTTATATTAGTTATAGCGTTTCCAAACCTATCAATATAAATCACCTTTCCAGTGGCAGCATTCTCTCTAATTTCTCCTTGTCCAAAATCCAAATCAACAAAATCATCAATTCGGTTGCCTATCTTTTCAAATGGTACGTCATTTGTTATATGTGCTGCAACAGGAGTGAAAATATCTCTTCCGTGAAATGTTGTAGATATAGGATTGAGCATGTATTTTTCGTTCGAAATATCATAGACAATAAAATCACCCAGTAAATGAGCTGTAGGCATTAGAAGGCCATTATCCGGACCAATCAATATATGTTTACTTGTAGTTATCAATATACCCCGCCTTTCAGTACCTACACCAGGGTCTACTACTGCTACATGAACTGTTCCAGTAGGAAAATATGGAGCGGTACTTCTAAGAGTAAATGCTCCCTCAAGGATATTGTGGGGTGCAATATCATGTGTAATATCAACCAGTCTTGCATCGGTAATTTCTAATGCAACTCCTTTCATCTGAGAGACATATCCATCCTTTGTACCAAAATCAGAAAGAAATGTTATAATTTTCATAAACCATTCCCTAATACTCAAATCTATTATCTTTTATTAATTTAATAAGTCTATTTATAGTACATTTAGTCAATTTATACCAAAACTATATATGCTAGAAGCGTGCATAATATACGGAATGGAGTTTCGGGAGATGAGTTTCAAGAAAAATTTGAAGGTTTTAGAAAATATTTGGAGTAAGAATAAAGGAGAAGCCATGACTTGTCCACAATGTCAAGGATCTTTAACAATGGTACAAATAGAACCGATATATGACAGAGAAAGTCTCTACATCCCATATAAGACAGTCATCGAGTGTACCTCTTGCTCATTTAGATTAACAACGGAATCATTTACTATATTGGGGAGCGTAAAAAATTTTGATTCGCATCATGTAGAAATTGGTAGTTGGGCACCAAGTGGAAGTCGGGTTTTATCAAGATATGAACATATTTTGAGTTACGATCTTCTAAAGGATCTGGAGAAAACTGGTGAATTGGTGGAATTTCTTGTTGTAAATAACCAAGTAGTACAAGTAATTGGATAGAATAATCAAAGTAAACCATTGAGATTTTTTGTACCGACTCCATAAAATTTATATAGCTTTTTGTAATTACATATAACTAAATATAATGATATATAATTATATTTAATTAGGTGATCCGCATGGCAGAAGGAAAAGATGAAAAAAAATATACAACAATATCAATACCCACACCACTTGCAGAAAAAATTAAAAAAAGAATAGAAGGAACAGGATTTACCTCACTCTCTTCATATGTCACCTATGTACTCAGAGAAGTTATATCAGGCATGGAAGAGGAAAGTGAAGAAGTTTTTAGTAAAGAGGATGAAGAAAAAGTAAAAGACAGACTAAGAGCACTAGGATATCTAGATTGAGGTGAAAAATATGCCAAAACCGCACGGCGGAAAACTAATAAGTAGAAGTGTCAAAAAAGAGTTATCAGAGACAGCAGAACTTACCAAATTAGAAATAAATACAAATCTTTCAGAAGATATCATAAACATTTCAAAAGGAGTGTTTTCGCCACTAGAAGGGTTTCTACACAACAATGATCTTGAAAACGTATTAAACGAAAAAAGATTGGCGGATGATACCCCTTGGACAATCCCCGTCTTGTTAGATTTCAATAAACAAGATATAAACGAAATAAAAGAGGGGGACAGAATATTACTCACAAACAAAGAAAACGGTGTTCTTGCATTATTAGATATCGACGAAATTTTCACTTATGATAAAAAAACATTGGCACAAACAGTATACGGCACTCAAGATACGGCGCATCCTGGTGTGGCTAACGTATATAATATGAAACAACTCCTACTTGGTGGAAAAATCACACTTCTAGACAGTAAAACCAGAAAATTCGACGAATATAATCTTTCACCAAAAGAAACACGCATTTTATTCAAAGAAAAGGGATGGAAAGAAGTCGTTGCATTTCAAACACGTAACCCACCACATATTGGCCATGAATATGTCCAGAAAACCGCACTTACATTTGTAGACGGAATATTTATCAACCCCATCATAGGAAAGAAAAAATCAGGCGACTTCAGAGATGAAGTAATCCTATCCTCTTATGAAACGTTGATAAAAAATTATTATCTCAAAGAGCGAGCGGTGATGTCTATCCTTCGTACCTCTATGAAGTACGCTGGTCCTAGGGAGGCGATTCATCATGCTATTATGCGTAAAAACTACGGTTGCACACATTTCATTGTAGGGAGAGATCACGCTGGAGTTGGTAATTACTATGGACCATATGACGCTCACGATATATTCTCAGAATTCCCTGATCTAGGAATAGTACCAGTTTTCTTTAGATCTTTCTCCAGATGCACAAAATGCGGCAGTGTTGTAAACGATAAAATCTGTCCACATGACCAAAAATATCATATCAATTTCAGCGGTAAAAAAATAAGAGAACTCCTACAAAATGGAGAAATACCTTCTGAGGACATGATGCGCAAAGAAGTAGCAGAAACGATTTTGAAATTCGATAAACCATTTGTGGAGTAAAAGTTCTATGCTGGCAGAACTACAGGGAAAAGGCCTATTGATACATCACTGGGATACAGATGGTATCTGTTCTATACGACTTTTGGTAGAACACCTTTCTGATAAGAGCATAATTAACAAAACACCAGTGTTGGGTAATTATTTTCTCACTGAAAAAGAACTCGAAGATTACTCAAAATATGATTTTGTCATAGTTGCCGATATGTCTCTTCCAGAAGACAACATTCTCAAATTAGCAAAAAATGCCAAGGTATTGATATTTGATCATCATTTAGGACAGGAGATAAAAGAAGTTTTCCATCATAATCCAGTTATAAAAGGGAAAAACCCTAACGAATATCCATCTGCTAGCTGGATTATAAACCGGTATCTTGATAACCCTGTGAATCTGTTTGCGTTACTCGGCATAGTTGGAGACCATGAACAGAAAATAAAGAATAACCAACTGCTATATACAACAATAACTAATTTTTGTAATAAAAACAACCTAACTTTTGACGATATGCTAAAGATGGTTTATCTACTGGATTCCAACTATAAAATAGGTGACAAAAAAGCAGTGGAAAAAGCACCACATCTTCTCCTCACATATACCTCGGCTAATGAAATACTAGAAAATAATCAATGGAATAAAAATCTTACAAAACTAAACGAAGAAATAACAAAACAACTGAACCAAGCATCAGATGAAATCAATGGAACTATTCTGAAGAAAATAAACACCCCGTACAATATCATTTCGACAATCACTCGAAAGGTCGCTTGGGAGAGTGGAAAAAATACACTAGTCATCAACACGGGTTTTTTTGGAGATATGGATCAAGTCTATGTAAGAAGCAATAAAAATGCAGAACCCATAATAAAACGAGGAAAAGATCTTGGCTTTAAATGTGGAGGGAAAAAAGAAGTTCTTGGGGCAATAGTGCCCAAAGATAAAACCGATTCTTTTGTAGAGGAAATAATGGAGTTTTTAACTAAAAAATAAGAAAAAGGATGTGATCAGAAATATGAAAGAGCAAAAAGCTACAAATGTTACATGGCATATTCATAGAGTAAAAAGAGAAAAAAGAGAATCGCTTTTAAAACAGAAAGGAGTAGTGTTATGGTTCACAGGTCTTTCTGGAAGTGGTAAATCTACCATTGCTAATGAACTAGCCCACAAATTGCATTCAATGGGGCACATTTCATATGTCCTTGATGGAGATAATGTTCGCCATGGATTAAATAAAGACCTTGGATTTTCTCCAGAAGACAGAAATGAAAATATCCGAAGAATATCTGAAGTAGCAAATCTTTTCGCGGATGCAGGCATTATTACTATAACTGCTTTTATTTCTCCTTACAGAAAATTTCGAAATTTTTGTAGAGAACTAGTTGGAGAAGATAGATTCATTGAAATATATGCAAAAGCCTCCATCAAAACCTGTGAAAATAGAGATACTAAAGGTCTTTATGAAAAAGCCAGAGCCGGTGTAATCAAAGATTTTACGGGTATAAATGCCCCTTATGAAGAACCGGAAAAACCTGAACTTGTTGTTGATACAGATAAAGAAACCGTTGAAGAAAGTACAGAAAAGGTATTGAAAAAACTAAAGGAATTAGGTTATTTGGAAGCGTAGTATGCGTCTCATGGAATTGGATGAAAATATAAACTACATTGTATCTGGTTTAGAACGTTCTGGAACATCTATGGTGATGCAGGTATTACTTGCTGGTGGAGCACCTGTCGCCTTTAACAAATCACGACTGCCTGACCAGAGTAACCCAAAGGGTTATTACGAGCTTGAGGGAGGAAAAATAATAAATAAACTCATGGATGGAACATTCCCACTGAATGAGTATAAAGGGAAATTCATAAAGATCACATCCTATGGTCTTAAATATCTCCCAGCAGGAGACTATAAGATTATCTATTCAGAAAGAAACATCGGAGAAATATTAGATTCGATGGAAAAAATGGCAAACATTAATGATACGAATCGGGAAGAAACCAGAGAAAGCTTTGTTAAATTGAACAGCATGATAAAAAACTATATAAGAGAAAGAGAAGACATAGAAGTTTTAATAGTCAACTACAACAACATCTTATCCGAACCCTCAATCAATATAAAGAAGATATATGATTTTCTCGACCTTGCTGATATCAATTTAGAAAAAATGATCGATGCCGTAGACAGAGAACTATACAGACAGAGAAGAAATTAAATGAAAAACATGAAGTAGTTGCGACATAAGTAAGTGATACAAGAATAAGCATCACACAACTACGAAGATACTATCAATAATGATTGTTTTTTAGCCTTATCCGCCTTGTATAATCTACGTATAAACATCTATTTAGTTTTTCATCTACATATAGTTGCGTATGTTTCTGATATTTGCTATAAGCTCCATATAGTTTTATATACGTGACATGCATTAGCACTATTATTGGGAGGATTGAAAAATGAAAAAGAATCACTTTTTAAAGAAAGTTGGGGTAGTTGGAATAATAGTCATTTTTATCTGTGCAAGTTTTGTATCAAACATAGGTGGATATTCAGAAGAAATCAATCAAATAGATACCGATGTTGCAGATGTTTTTGTATCACAGGAGAATGTGCTAGTAACTTGTCGCACG
>JAUXAU010000072.1 GCA_030619765.1 Thermoplasmatota archaeon | reverse complement strand
TCATCTGCTGATTTTTTGTAGCAGATAAAAAATGAGGATGCTATACATAGTATCATGATAACGCTCTCATTTATACAGCAAAAGTGTTTATGATTAGCAAAAATCAGATATGATTTTGCTAATGTGACAAAGTCAAGTTATCAATTATAATAAAATGCCATGGCCGTTGATTACCTGCAGATGGAGCACTTACTGCAGCCTCTAGAAGTTCTTTTATTATTTTGTCAGATATTGGTTGTTTCGTATATTTGCGAATGCTTCTCCTTTTTAAAATTGCATCCATAGCGTCCATACTACCATCAAACAATCGTAGCACATCGTTATTTATAATTATATGTTAGTAGTTAAATGCAAAGAATGAAGGAGAAAAATGGAAAGAAGGGAAGGGAAAATAAGATTACTTAGGGGATTATAATATGAAAGGATCTCTGTCCTTTCCTTCCCTTCGGTTCCTCCCTTCAACATATAACTATATATTTAACCATTATATAAATATTTCTTTAAAAACGGTGTTTTGAAACATTTGTAACACTTGTTACGCTCTATTCTATTCCTGCATTTCCGATTCAGATAAAAAATAATAAGATGTGAACCGATTTATATTTCAAATGGTTCACATAGAAGAGATTTTATTGATCAGGAATTGTTATCTTTGCTACAGCCCAACCACTTTTATGCGGTGTCATCCAGCGTAGTTTTAGTAGGTGGTTTTCCTTGTCAATTTTATACAAACCGGTAATATAGCATTTACTACCATTTGATGTTGTTAATCTGCCGTTAAAGTATCCCCTTTTCATAATACCTACTATTTTTCCTTTGCTTTCATTGCCAGTAACATTATAGAGTCCTTTGAGGACACCAAAACGACATTTTCGTGTTATTCTTCCTCCAAAATACCCATCAGATTCATTATCACCTGCGTAGCCCCAGATGCCTTTAACCTTTACATATTTCTGTGGGGCATCTGCTGGTAAAGCTCCTATAGCCGTTTTAGGTTGTTGTCTAATTTGCTGTTGAAAACCTGCCTTCTCCTGTACTACAACATCCTGACCAAACTCATTGGTAGGATATGCTACCGCAGAAACTGGAACCATGGCAAGCAATATTCCAGCCGCGGCCAATATTCCATATATTTTTTTCATTTATATCACCTTAATCTAAATTTGCACTCTTAAGCTTATATTGATTTACCAGAATTACACCCGAAACATTCCCAAGAGAGACCCAAATCATTCCATAATTATTCTGATTTCGTTTCTCTATTGCTGTAACCGTTCTACAGTGAGTTTATGATGAAAAATCAAAACAAATAAAACTTGCTTTTTCACCACCATATAAAATGCTTATTTTTTCCCCAATGGAGAACCCATAGACACTAAGCTCCAGAGATTCGAAATCAGCTTGATTATTGACGACACCACTAATTGAGATAGTTTTCTCTTTCCAAATACTAAAGAGTCTCAACTGTGAATGTGCCTCTGCTATTTTTTTACCTATTGGATCATACAATACCAAGGAAACTTTGTTTACAACACTAAAAATTGATTTTTTTATAAAGATTGTTGCATTCCATGTACATTTTGGCAGTTGAATTGGAGTAGCTAAGACATAATTTAATTTCTCAGTGGATCTAATTTTATTGAGTGTAGCTTTTAGTTCATCATCGCCAGTTTCAGGTTTTTGATTTTTTAGTGACTGAACATCCAAATAGAAAGTAACTTCTTTTTGGATTATCCCAAGATTAAACGTGTGAAATACAATTGAGCCATCGTTATCTTCTATAGTAAGGATAATCTGTGCAATACTTGGAAAGCTGACTGATTTATCATCAATGATGTAGCTATGAGAAACAACAGGGCCTGTGCCTTTATTGTTCTCTTCGTCTAAAATCCATCCATATGCAGTAATGTTACCATCAGGATCGTAACTATCCGATGCATCAAATATAACTATATCTCCTTCATATACAAAGGCATCTAGTGTTGTTTGATTAAAAAAATCTGGTTTTGGGTCGATAGTTCCACTTACAGATAAAACGGGTATGGGATCTACATTTTTTAATGGAAGAGATATCGTTTCTGTTTCTTCTTTTTCACCTATGCATCCCGATAATGCCGATAGAATTAAAATTGGTAGCAGCCATAGTACTATGAGCTTTTTCACAGTATCCTCCAACTTTTGATATATAACTTTATTAAGTTAATATATAAATATTTGTTTACAATTCTTACCAGTTCATAAAAGAAGAATATTTCTACTATCGGAATTGCTGGCTTTATATAAATTAATCTCTGATTCCCTTTTCACTCACGGAAAAAACGGCTTCTCCTTCTGGTAAATGAGGCGAATCTATCAAACGAGCGATACGTTTTCCGCCTTTACTTTTTCTAAGGTATAGCCGAAATGTTGCAGTATGTCCTACAATGTGTCCACCGATAGGTCGTGTAGGATCGCCAAAAAAGGCATCTGGTTTTGAAGAAACCTGATTTGTTACTAAGACAAGTCCATTGTTTAGGTCTCCCCATCTTAACAGAACGTGCATATGTTTGTTCAACTTTTGTTGCCTATCTGCCAAAGCACCTCTGCCGATGAATTCTGCACGGAAATGAGAAGTCAGGGAATCGACAATTAATAATCGTGTAGGGAATTCTTTAGAAAGTTCATTTACCTTCTCCGCAAGTAACATCTGATGGCTAGAGTTGTAGGCACGAGCGACATGTATCTTACTTAAAATTTCATCAGTATCTAAATCATATGCCTCGGCCATTTGTTTGATTCTATCTGGTCTAAACGTATTTTCGGTATCAATATAAAAGACATGACCATTTAAACCACCCTTTTCTTCTGGAAGCTGAACATTGATGCATATCTGATGTACAATCTGAGTTTTTCCTGAACCAAACTCGCCAAAAAATTCTGTTATCGCTTGGCTTTCAAAACCTTTTCCACCCATAAGCTCGTCAAAGCTTTTAGATCCTGTAGTGACATAGCCAACTTTCGACCGGCGTTCAAGAAGTGCTACTCCTGTCTCAAAACTTCCCACGTCTGCTGATCTTCTTGCTGCCTGGATAATTTTTGCAGCTGTTGTTTCACCGATATCAGCTACATCTGATAGTTCTTTTGGCGATGAAACAGCTATGCTCATCATATCTATATATCCTGAATCCGTTAGTTTTTCAGCAATAGCAGGGCCAACACCAGGTAATTCATTTATCTTATCTTTTCCCATAAAAACTCCCTAAAAACTGAAAGAGAAAGTTGTTTATAAAATTGTGCTTTTGTTTGTTGAAAGTATTCGAAACGATGATTTGCAATGCCTTTGTAAATTTGTTTAATAAACTATAGAATAAGATTTAAAGCTCCTGCGTTTCAAATTGAAAATTAAAAAAAAAAGAGAGATGTAGGTTACCAGTAGTGTTATCAGCCGCCACTTGGTCGAACATTTATAAAGAAAAACAGTACAAACGCACCTTGATTTCTTGTATCTGAATCTTCCAGTATATCTGCAGTAACGGTCACTCTTGTTTGTCCAAATCCAAATATCAAACTAGACCTTGCTTCTTCTTCTTCACCCATAGGGATAGTTTGGATTGTGCCAGTAGTTTCTTTGCCCAGCAGGATAAAACCACCATCTAAGGTGATCTTCCAATTTATGTCGTCTGCTTCAGCAAGACCCGTGTTTTTGATTGCTACGCTTACTTTAAGTCCACCCTTGATAACACCTACATTAAGAGCGGGCAAGTCAATATGAAGCAGAAATGGATCTGACCAATAACCTATGGAACCATCGATATCCTTTGCTCTTACCTTTATTTCATAATCTCCTAATGCTGGCCAAGCGTGAGATGCAGTTGCGGATTCCCCTGAGTTGTACGGCCCAAGCCATTCACTAACAGTTCCATCTCCCCAATCAAATAAGTATAAAATTTGATCATCTTCAGGATCAGTGGTGACAGAGGTATACTCATATTCTTTTTCTGGTTTTCCTGTTGCTGGACCATCAACAGTTGGTGGGTAGGGTGGGTAACTACTACCAATTTGAATGTTGCTTTGATAGTATAGATGATTATGAGCTGTAACCGTTAAAATTGCTTCATCTGGTAATTCAACATCTAATTCTAATTCAGCAACACCTGAGGAATCAGTCAAACCACTTGCATAGACTCCATTGGGCTGATAAATACATACCAAAGCTCCTTCAACGGGATTTCCATTGCTTTCAACAGTAACCTCGAAAATACTTGGTCCATATTGGAGCATTGGAAGGTGATCTACCGTAAGATCCTTTGGAAACGCTGTCCATATCTCCATGCTTGGGTCTCCAAAAATGTGGAACAACTCAAAGGTTAACCGTTCATATCCCCAAGGATCACCCCACGTGTTCGCCATGTAGATCTTACCATAGTTCAATATTTCCCCTAAACTATATAGTGGAGTATCGTCACCAACATCTTGATCGAAATCAGGCCATTGGGCATCGTAAAATCCTCTGCACAAATAATCATTATATCCGCTATAGCTTACTCTTGTCGCACCGAAAGCAGCAACAGCACCACCGTCGGTTTTTCTAACGAATTCTTCACAGAAGCATTCACCGCCATCAAATCTTCCAGTCAGACAATTGATACTGAATACAACTGGTAAAAGATCACCATTTGCAAAAGAAGAGAAATCAGATGTAGTAAAATGAGGGTCACCCCATCCTGATACCCCCCCATGATCTCTATGATTCAAGATAAATATGCCCGATTCTATTGCGTTGATAATATCAGTTTTGTCACCATCCCAAGCAAACGTTGGACGTAATAGTTCAGATGGCAACGGCTCTCCATTACCATAATATCCGTTGTTATAATGAGTAGGATTAATATACGATTCTGTACAATAAATGCGCTCTCCATCATACCCTTCTGATAACAAATAGTCTCTGACTTCTTCAGATGTTCTTACAAATCGTCGGGTTTCATAGCCATTATTCTCGTCATCCTGGAAGTATGCTGCTACGACAAAATCGTTATAAAAACTACTTTGGGTGGGTGGAGTTTTTTCGTAAGTGAGAATTTTTTGAACCATCGTATGTGCTTCATCAGATGTATCAGCTGATATCCTTCCTATAAATATGTCAGGATAATAATCAGATCCATCAACGGTTGTATACCATAAGTCTGATGCTGCGGAATAGACATAATTTGTTGGTACATGTTCAGCATCTCCAACAAGAAGAATGTATGACGGAATGGGGTCCCATGTATCATATGCATCTTGAATATATTGACGTATCTGTGCAGAAGTGCTTCCTATATCAGTAACGTCAACAACTTTTGTCATCAATCCTTTAGCATGTTTCCAGTTTGCCAACTCCATTATCTCTGAATAATATGATGGATAGGTAATGATTAAATAATCACATCCAGATTCTCTCATACCAGTATTTGAAATAGATTTCTGTTCAATAATTGTGTTTTCCAAAAATCCATCCCAATTGGTGAAAACATTTTCATAGTAACGATAAAACGGTTTCTGTGTGAATTTAGATTCAACGAGAAGTTGATCGTTATTAGTACTTGAAAGTTTTATTGTTAATTCGTCATAGATAGTTACAATTTCTTGTTTTGGATTATATTGGACAGGGTAAAATCCAATTTCCACAAAAGGAATATCACGAATCTTACCAGAGTTTTTAATTTCTACAATCTGACCAGGATATTCTAAATCCTGTTTGTAGAAAGATTCATCAAAAAAGAATTCACTAGTTTCAATTGGACCGCTATCAATTTGAGGTTGCTGAGCTGGATATACTCTTCCAACATGATATGAATCTACTATATTGGCATTTAATATTTCTACGGAAATCTGGGTGGAAGGAACAGCAAATAGCTGAGTCCACATCGGTATTTGCGGTTTACCTAATTCACCGATGAAGCCAGAGCTTGGAGTAAATAAGGAGAAAACTCCATTATCTGTAGCAATTTGAGTTTGGGTTATCTCTGGCGTTTTGAAAGTGATAATGAGTTCATTTTCATTATTATATGTACTAGAAATAAAAGCACTATCTTCTCGTATATGTTCGGCTGTTATGTTAATGGCCATCGGTGTAGATGCAGTTAAAGTTAAAGCACTCACTAATAAGAGTATTTTCAGCCTTAAAATCGAGTTTTTTCTTAATCTTTTCATATATTAACCCCTATAATATATGCGCTTATGATATATAAAAGATTACTTTTATCTAAAATAATGCTAATTCCATTTCTACGTTGTGTTTTTTTTCGCTACATTATTCTTTCTATCATTTCTAAAACAAAACCGCTATCATCTATTACATACCTTGCGATGCCTATTTTTTTAGCGAAGTTTCGCATTTTTTTAACTGATAAAAATCTTTCAAAAGAAGATCCTTTTTGTATTACATCCAATTCTAATACACAATCAGCAAGGCCTTCCATTTTTTTTTCAAATAACTCTCCATGTATGCCCTTGGTCATCACAATTAAAAGTGCGCCTTTTTTCTTAAGATTACTCACTTTAGCAGCATAGATTGTTTTCAGAACATCTTCTTGGTGATATTGACTAAGAAAGAAGTCTAATGAATTTATGATTATTATTCCTCCCATAGGCGAATTCTTTACACCATTTGAGAGAACTGCTAAAAAATCTTCGTCACTTGTAGTTGTAGAAGGCATACCTTTTGAGCCGATTTCTATAAGTTCTTTTAATTTTAGTTTTGATCGTTGCTGATATACACTTACTCTTCTCTGTTCACCTTCTAATACCCTGCTGTAATACCTTGCAGATATATCGACAAACTTTATGTCAGGAATAGGCCAATTAAATCTCTTCATAGTTTCGGTTATTTCGTCTTTTGTTTCTTCTGTTGTAATATAGGTTACATTATCTATGGTGGCGATTTGTTTGACCAATATCTCGATACTACTCCCAGGAGATCCAAGAAGTACTGTTGTAAAGCCGTGGGGTATACCACCTTCTAATAATCTATCTAATTTGTCTATACCGCTACTGATGACTCCTTCTTTTTTGTCCAAACCTGTATCAATAAACGATTCTTCCATCATTGTGTCCATAAGCCTTCATAATTTTTTCGTAATATCAAAGGAGGATTTTACTCGTTCTCGCTCAAATCTGTCCTTAAATAATGCGTTGGTTTTGAAAATAAATTCGGTCTTTGGTCTACCTTCTGTCTCTACTATATCGCCCATAAGTAATTCTCCATGGGGGAATGCACTTAACAGCAGACCACGCATAAATCCATAGGTAAATAGAGACGCCACGTGAGGCTCATTTGTATTCTCATGCAGCGGACATCTCGTCATCAACGATTTTACCTCATCATCCGCTATTTCGGAGAAGGTAAAGGCATTCCCAAGCGGATTGAAGATATGTTCCACTGTTGAACTGAGCCATTCTTCCATTGTCCATTTTTCTGCTTTTTCTTTAACCAAATCTTCAAATAATCCTCTGCCAAAAGCCTCTCCCGTCTGCATCACTGTTTCCAAATTGCCATTCGTATCAAGTAACTTTCCAAGTGCAACATTGAATGCAGTATCTCTTCTTCTTGCTATCTCTCCAGCTTCATCTGGTTCGTTCACCCAAATAGCGCGACCATTAGATTCTCTCTCTTTTAGCAACTTTTCCATGATTCCATTTCCATTAATCTATGAAAGAATCGCGCAATACCACTATCTTATCGTTCATCTGTAATAGCTTGTGAGCATCCACTTCTTCTTCTATCACAATCGATATAATGTGAATGTTTTCTGATCGTGCTTTATTCATTAATAGAGAAACAAACTCCCTGACTATTTCTGAATCGTTATATATTACCAGAGAACTTAAAGAATCAATAACTACATATTTATCCACGTCGTGTTCAATTCCCTTAAAGATGTTTATTATTTCAAGCGCTATTTTTTCAAGCATTGTTGGGCTTTCAATATAGTTACACTCTTTATCATACGTCGATATACCTGCAGAACGGGAAATAATATCGATAAATTTGATATTCTTGTTTTCATAATCTTTTTTAAAATTATCGGAAATATGTTTAAACGTATTACTTGCTGTTACAAATGTCCAGACTTCGTTTGATGTAGTATTCATAAAACTAAACAAAGCTTGTAACAAATCATTATGTCTATTTTCAGGTACTTGTATTCCAACCGATTGATTGACTTTTATTGCTACAGAGATTCTTTCCCTCAGTCCTTCTATAATTGCATCTGCCATGTCATCATCCTCCTATAATATCACCTTATCCTTAGGCATATCCATACCCCTTAAAGATGAATGAACCTTTTCCATTAATACCGAGTCAAAATCTGATGATTTTAATAGTGGTACGAGCTCAATGCCTCTTTCAGCAGAGATATTCATTGCAAATTTTGTTCTCGAGTGAGCGGTTCCTCTCATTTTCACGACTTGGAGTGTTCTGATCAAATCTCCTCTTCTGTCAATATCTCCAACAAATATGATACCATCTGAAATAAATTCTTCTATTTCATATTGGGAAAATTTGTATGTTTGTGGTGGAACTTCAGATGTTAACATTGTGGTACAATTCATAACTGCAAGAGAGGTTCCAAGTTTGAAAATAAAGTCTCGAATCATCTCTCTTGATTGCAGTCGATAACATAATGCGGTTATCGAATCTATTACCAACCGTTTTACATCAAGTTCATTAGCAATATCTTTTAAAATGTCAAGCAATGCTCCAGCATCTTCAACAGTATATTTCTCTGCATCGAGTCCCAAACGTTCGCTGATGATTCTCAAATCAATGACATTTACCATCCCTGATTCTATAAGCTTCTTATCATAGAAACTAAATCCTTCAAGGTTTTTTGTCAGTTTAAATAGTGGTTCTGTGATCGTGAAGAATACGCCACGCTCACCCTTTCTTGCCCCTTCGAATAAATATTGCATACATAATGTTGTTTTTCCAGAGCCGCTACATCCAGTAAGTAAAACAGTACTACCATTTGGAAAACCCCCGGACATCTGGATATCAAGTTCTTCTATACCCGTACTACATAATTCAATATTTGTCATAGCCATCTCCTCAATGGAAACTAATCCTCTTTTATAATGAATACAGTTACCTATTATAAAACTTAAGGTCTTAAAATGCAGGGGAAGTGATATGGACTCGAAGTTTAAATCACTAATTGCTAAGTCCGCATCGGAATTCTAACATCAAGTTTACCGGTAAACTATGCAACATTCTATCTGTTGATCAAAAATTGTTTTTTAGTACTTCGAATCACTGAAGATACCAAAAATATTTTAGTTGTTTTTAGATACATTTTTTTAATAATGGGGCATTACGCTCTATATCATTAAGACGTGACTTAACTCCAAATCAAATCGTTTGCCATAGTGAAGAAGAATATATTATTTATCAAATCTACCGAAAACAAGGGAAAAAACTAGACATCTTTTTCTAAGATGATTTGACGAGAAATGGAAAATATGAACAAGAAAAAAGTGAAAAGCAAAGAAATCAAAAATATGAAAAACACGGTGGAATAAAAATGTCATTCAAAAGGATTCTGCTAATTAAACCATCTGGGCGGCATGGCCTCTCTTTTGCATTTGATATAATTCCTACTGGACTTGAGTACATTGCTGCATATATTGAAGACGTTGTAGATGAGATTAACATTATAGATTTAGAGATGGAACCTAAGCCAATTCAAAAAACTGTTGAAAAATATTTGGATGAACTTAAACCTGATCTAGTTGGAATTTCAATGTCTGCAACAGAACACAGCGAAGGATTAGAAATTGCAAAACTGGCAAAAAAACGAGGCATTACAACAGTTCTTGGCGGATATCATCCTACATCAATTCCAGATGAATTACTTTCACATTCGCAAGTTGATATGGTTGTCAGGGGTGAAGGTGAACAGACAATGCATGAATTGGTCACCATAGGTGATGCAAAGGGTATCGATGGTATTTCGTATAAAGAGGGTAATAAAATAATTCATAATCCCAATCGAGGATTTATCGAAGATTTAGACACTCTTCCTTTTCCAGCACGGCATCTCAGACGATACGTGTATCATACGACGTTAATGCAGGGGTGGGAACATGATGTGCTTACTGCCTCCAGAGGTTGTTGGGGTAGATGCAGTTTTTGTTGCGAGCCTAGTATGAGTAAGAGTCATCAGCGATATCGTTCTCCAGAGAATGTGACGGACGAGATACTGGAAATAGTTAAATTTCATACCGATAGACCTATAAGTATAGAAGTTACGGATCCGCATTTTATGGGTAAACCTAAGCTTGTTGATCGGCTTTGTGACCTACTCTTTCAGCATAAGTTAGATATAAGATTTGGCGTAAAAGTTCGACCTGATTCCGTAGCGAAACATCCTGATATCATTCGAAAAATGATTGCAATAGGTGTCGAAGGCTTTGAAATGGGTATTGAAAGCCCTAATATGAAGGATATTAAATCTACGTCTAAAGGTTTAAAAACCGATGTTCATGCCAAAGCAGTTAAGAATATTAAAAAATGGGGTGGATGTGCAGGTGGTACGTTTGTTATTGGTTTACCTGATCAGACTGAAGATGAAATATTACAATTCCCTAAGTATGCTAAAAAAATCGGTCTTACAAGTTCAGCATTTGGTATTGCCACACCATATCCTGGGACAAAATTTTATAATGAATTAGGCGCCCAGGGATTGATTTTTGAAACCGACTGGAATAGATTTGATGAAATGCATTCTGTATTCAAAGCCAAGCATCTTTCAAGTGAACGAACTGAAGAACTAGCATCGATTTGCATGGCAAAATTCTGGACATTAGATACATTTATCGAAAAGGATCGAGTACGTATGATAAAATATGGGACTAAACAACCTTTAATGAAGTTTATAGCAGATCGGATACATGACCTTGAATTCTCAGTGAATGCTGGATTACAGCTTCAAGAAGGTAATTTTAATCAGCATGCTAAAGAGTTTATAGATGCATCACCTGATCCAGCAATCAAGGAATATACAGAGAATATTGGTATGCATAATGTTATAGAAATGTCCAGGTTTTTAAAGTTGCTCGGCTCTCAAACAATACAACTCACAGTTAAGAATAATGGAACAAGTCCTACAAGTTGGATTTTTAAAACCACGAAAGATACGGTGGAATATATTCAAGTTATCCGCGGGAAACTGGATGAAAGTACTATAAATTTTGACATAGATATAATGGATTTTCGATTAGACGGGCAACAATATTCGTCAAAAATTGATAACATCCGAATTATTGCTAAATTACTTGCATCAAATAAAGGTATTAAAAAACAATCCAATATGGTGCGTTTACTTGCTGCAGGTGGCATTGAATTTATCAAATATTTAGGGGAAAAAAATGTCTCAAATGTTACTAACTGAAGCTCTACTTCAATTATCATCACATGTATCAGACAAATACTTATATTCTAATCATTCTTGAAAATGACACGCCCGCATCGGGAATGTTGGCTTAAGGTAACCTGCCCTAAATAAAATACCAAAGATATTTTGAGGTTTGGAAAGTAATACCTTACAATACATCAAACTGATAGTTTTATAAAATGATGGATGTTACGGCATTTTAAAGACGCAAAGAGTTAATTAATGGTTATTTAGGAGGAGTCAATTACACAGGTAAATAAATCCTATTTATCGATTAATTGTATTTTATATGAGTGAGCGATTTAAATGATAATGGATAAGTTTGGAAAAAAAGTGTCTAAGTATCCGAAGGCAACAATAGTAACAATTGTAGTAATAACTTTGATTGCGATGGGTTCCATGCAAATATTTGGTATTGAACAAGAGTTTTCAGAAGAATCATTTATGCCTGAAATGGAGATTGCAAAAGCTTCTGATGAAATCTCTGAGAAGTATATCACCACATCTAGTGTATCAATACTTGTAAAATCAAAAGATAATGATGTTTTAACTTCAAATAATCTTGCTGAAATGCTTCAAATCGAGAAGGCTATTATCGATGATTCAGTGATTATACCTACACTGGATACACCTGAGATGCCATCTGTTAATGTAAACTCTGTTGCAGATATTGTTGCCCAAATGGCCTTGCTCCAACAAAATATTACCATTCCAACAATGGATCAGAAGATTTTTGCGATTCAAAGTATGAATGACAATCAAATAAAACAGCTTATAAGTGGGATATTAAGCTCGGAACAAACACCGCTCGAAATCAAGGGCATATTTTCAATGATGCTAACAAAGGATTTTGATCCGGCTAATGGTGAGATCAAAGCAAAGGGTACAATGATTATAATTAGTCTAAATGCTTCGATGGCGGGGGGTGGAGGTATGGGTATGGGATCTTCCGCAGGAGGATCAGGGATTTCAGAATCAGAGAAAAGAATGGATGAAATTGTCAAGAGTTCTAAACTAGAGTCTACAGAGATGACTGTGATGGGTGCGAGCATAATTATGGATGAGATAATGGAAGCCAATAATGCTTCTATGGCGATACTTTTACCACTTGCTTTTACATTGGTGATCATTATTTTAGCGATCATCTATCGAAGCGGTTTAGATATGATGTTCAGCCTTCTTGCATTAGGTTTTGCGATAATATGGGTTTATGGTTTTGGATCCTTAATGGGTTATACATTTAACCCTATGACCACGGCCGTACCTATATTGATTGTTGGACTTGGGATAGATTATGGCATACATATTACGATGCGATACCGTGAAGAAATTAAAAGCGGTAAAAAAATTGAACAGTCGATACGTATAACTATACTATCTGTGGGAATGGCATTACTGCTCGCAACAATTACAACCGTAGTATCGTTCCTATCTAATTTAGCTTCTCCAATAAGTCTCCTTGGGGAATTTGGAGTACTTTGCGCTATCGGGATTATTGGTAGTTTTGTTACTATGACTACTTTTGTGCCAGCATGTAAACAACTTAAAGATATTCGAAGATTGAAAAAGGGTAAATTTGTGGGTAGTGAATTAAAAAATAATAAGTCAGGTAGAAAAAGAGCGAAGACAAAAAGCGTTGGTGTGGCAGCTCTTGATAAAACAATGGGTAGTGGAGCTGTAGCAGCGGAGCATCATCCTATACTTGTTATAATTGTGGTATCTTTAATTACAATCGGTGCTGTAGGAATGGCATTACAATTAGAAACAACCTTTAATTTTGAGGATTTCCTACCCGATGATTTAGATTTATCAAAAGATCTAGAATATATGATGACCGAATTTGGAATCAGCGGCGGGGCGGCAGAAAAGGTTAATATTTTAGTGAAGGGTGATATCACTAACCCAGAAATATTAAGAGATATGGATGAAACAATAAATAATATGAAGGACGATGAATCGGTAATTAAAAACGCTGATGAGCCTGATGTTCAATCAATATTATCCGTTATGAAAGACTGGGCGACAAACACGACTCAGTATGGAATGCAGGATCCAAATTATGACCCGGGTTTCCAAACTTTGTATAATAGCACTATGACGAGTGAGGGCATACCAAAACAAAGTGCTACAAAAGAAAATATCACTGTGTTGTATGATTGGCTATATTCAAACCCAAAATCCATAAAGGCTGTACAATATGTTTTACATAAAACTGAGAATAGCAATTATGACAGCACAGTTTTACGAATTTCTGTTGATGTAGATAGCAATGATAATGAAGCAATTGAAACACTTCATAAAGATTTAAAAGAAGATAAAAAACCATTAGATGACAGTACAGATAACGCTATAGTGACAGGTGGTTCCATTTTAACAAAGGTTATCATGGATTCTTTAAATGAAAGTCAAATTCGTTCATTGATTATTACAATTATTATGTCTTTTATTGTTTTAACTATTGTATTTTGGTATAAATGGCGATCATTGATACTTGGAGTAATTACAGTAACCCCTGTAATATTTTGTGTTACATGGACTCTTGGAACAATGTATTTAGTAAACATCCCACTTAATGTAATGACGATCATAATCGCGTCTTTAACTATCGGCCTAGGACTCACATATGGTATACATATAACTCATAGGTTCCTAGAGGATCTTGAAAACTATAATTCAAAACAGTATCTTACGATTCAAAAGAGAGTCAAATGCCCAAACTGTGGAGAAATTGTAAACGTTACTGGTAAACCTGGAGAAGTTATAAAAGGTACTTGTCCATCATGCGGCACCAAGGGAAAAGTCACATTTAAAAAACCAATTTCAACCTCATCATATATTGATGATGCATGTCGAAGTACAGTTACTCATACAGGAACTGCGTTATTTGGAGCCGCAGCCACAACTATTGCTGGCTTTGGGCTACTTGTGTTTGCCGTAATGCCACCTTTACAACAATTTGGAGGTATAACTGCATTAACTATTTTATACAGTTTTTTAGCATCAGTGTTCATCCTTCCGACACTTCTAGTAATGTGGGCAAAATGGAAACAAAAAAATAATCGTATTAATTTTTAGCACGCCTGCATCGGGATGGGAACCCATAATTTTGCTAAATTCGAGTTTAAATCTCTTTTAAAAAAAACTCCAATTTTCTCCTGTTGAGACCATAGGTATGCAGGGGAAGGGATTTGAACCCTTGGACTCCTTCGAGACAGGATGTCTCATCGCGAACCTTTCTTCTCCTTAGATCTTAAGTCCTGCGCCGTTGGCCAAGCTTGGCTACCCCTGCATGCTAATGCGGACGCCGGGAATCGAACCCGGGCAGAGGGCTTGGAAGGCCCTAATCATAACCTCTAGATCACATCCGCATATCTCTTGATTACGGTCTTTTTAGACATATGCTAAACCTTCATAATCTTTTTTATCTTTATTATTTATCTGTAAGTTTACCTGCGACATCCATTATTGTATAAAGTGTAGAACCCTCGGTTTCGTCAAGTTTTTTGATGGACTGTTTATTCAATTTTTTATTTTTTTCGATGATTATTTAAATGATTTTATTATTATCAATTTTGAGTGAGAGTTATGGTGAGGAAAAAAGACGATGTGTATGCTTATGGCGTTTTACATGATAATGGTTATGTAGTATATTCCCTTAAACACAATAGTTTATGTACGTCATCTGAATTAAAGAAATAAAGGAGATAGTGGGGATTAATCCACTATCCTTATTTGAATTCCACGTTTCAATTGACTTTTTGGCTAATAGTTTTCGGTATGTATGTATTTCAGTATTTACAAAATCCTTTCCACAATAATATTTACTGCCAATTTTGGTTTTTAGCCCAGAAGAATCTGTGATGAAGAGTATGATAACTGCAAAAGTTGGTATATTGAACAGATTTCATATTTGATAAGTTTGAACTGTACTTTTGCTCCGTATCACGGTGGACAGACAAATGAATTTGAACAATCCGGTACCCAGCTTAGAAAAAAGAACACCCAGAACACATTTTCAATCAGAATGTATAAAATAAACTCAATTAGGCATCGAGGCATCCATTCACCATATAATGTGTAATCTTGCCACTCAACAATATTTCTATTGCCATTCTCTCTACTTGGAATTATTAAATATTCTTTTATTTGCTCTGGGTTATTTCTTAGATAATGTATAGAAGTAATTATTTTTCCAATATTCTTATCTTTGAGTTGGTTCCTGATAGTTAAATAATTTATAGTTTGAGCCAGAAGCATGTTGTATGATTTATCATCCATTCTGCTAATTCTATCTATCAACAATGCCCTCCTGGTATCCAACCTTGGAATTGATAAAACACTTTCTTCTCCCTTCCCAACATAATCAGAAGTCAAATCCTTGCTTTCTTCATCTATTGCTCTCTTACTTCTAATACTGAAAAGTGGTGATGCTCTGGCGATAGTAGAAGATTTAGTGGTTTGATAGCCAACAACACCTGTAAATGATACCAGAACAAGTATTACAACTGCAATGATACTGCCAAGGAGTATCTTTTTATTCATTCTATTTCACCCCCAAAAGTTGCCCAAATTAAAAATCTGCCTATGTATCCTTCATAGTTGTTTGGTAATGTCAAACGCCTAAATATGTATCCCCACTCAAGTTCATCTGGAGGAGCAGTTTCACTATCGTAATCTGAGTTCCCTGCCATATCGTAAGCTTTGGCACTAACACCATAAGGTGGCTGAAAGGGCATATTTATGACTCCAGTAACAATTAAAGCAAAAACAGTAATGTTTTCCTCATAGAACTGCGGATTTAAAATTAATCCTACAGCAGTAATTATTTTTTCCTCTGCTCTTAGAATAATACACTCATAAGGGGGTTCATAATCAGTACATATCATAGATTCGTCCAAATAGAATTCTACCTTATGTATACC
>JAUXAU010000006.1 GCA_030619765.1 Thermoplasmatota archaeon | reverse complement strand
TAATATCACTTGTGATGTGAATGATAATGTCGCTGTGGATGAGGTCTGGGTGGATATTAGTGGACCTGGTGGTTTTACACCAATTAATACAATGATGGATGAGGGCAGTTACTATTACAATATCTCTTATTCGATCGTAGGGACGTATTCTTATTTCATTTGGGCCAATGATACCTCTGGAAATAGTGATACATCAACGGTTTATGATTTCTACATTTACGATCCAACTGTCGTCTATGTTGATAATGCCTATACTGCTTCTACACCTGGATGGCAAATAGATCATTTTGATAACATACAAGACGGAATAGATGCAGTAGTTGGAAGTACGGTTTATGTTTATAATGGAACATATTACGAGAACGTGGTTGTAAACAAAACCATTAATCTGATTGGTGAAGATAAAGACAATACAATTATCAACGGCGGTGGTAGCGGAAATGTCATGTTGGTTTCTGCAGATAATGTAAACATTACAGGTTTTACAATAACAAATGGTGGAAGCAGCGGTAATGCAGGAGTTAATATAAGTTCAAATCATTGTATTGTTACAGGTAACAACATCTCGGATAATGATTATGGCATCTACCTATCTAGTGTCTCAGATAATACTATTTACAACAATTACTTCAACAACACCAACAACGCATATGATGATGGAAGCAATACATGGAATATAAGTAAAACTCTAGGAGTAAACATCATCGGCGGATCATATTTAGGTGGTAACTATTGGTCAGATTACATGGGGACTGATGCGGATGGAGATGGATTAGGTGATACACCTTATGATATCTCTGGTGGGAGTAACCAGGATATGTATCCGTTAATGCTTCCACAGGCATGGTCTGTTACATTGGGCTTTTCTGCACCTGATAGTGTTACTGATTTTGTTGTTTTTGGTGAAAAACCAGACGCTATGGATGGTCAGGATAGTTATGATGTCCCTAAGCCGCCTACTCCTGGTGTACCCTACGTTTATGCTTGGTTTGATGCAAACCTCAGCGCACCCTATGATAGGTTGTGGGAGGACTATCGCTATTATCCTGATTTTCATAAAGTATGGAATTTATACCTACTATGCGACGCCTCTTTACCTCTAGAGGGTACAAATATTACTATACAATGGAACACTAGCATGGTGAATACGAGTGAATACAGGAATGGTATAGTTGTTTTGTATAACTGTGAAAACCAGGATACTGTGAATATGATGTTATACAACAGTTACACCTTCAACGCCACATTTAACACATATTATCATCTTCAGGTTAATTGCAATGTTAGTAAAAGACCAATAGCAGGTTTCACATACGAACCATTGAATCCAACTATACAAGACACTATTCAATTCAACGACACATCTACAGCTTTTGGTGGGAGCATTGTCAACTGGACATGGGATTTCGGTGATGGCAATGTTTCGTATACTAGAAACACAACACATCAATATCCAAACAGTGGAACCTACAATGTATCTCTTACGGTAAGAGATGATGATAATGCAGAGGACTCTTATGAAACAGCCATTACTGTTTACAATATTCACCATATAATCCCATTAGACAGCAAATGGAACCTAATCTCAGTTCCATTCAACGAATCTCTACACAAGACAGATATAATTGTCAGAAACAACAGCGTTGATTACACCTGGAATGAAGCTATTAGCGAAGGAATTATACTCGAGTTTTTATATTCCTGGGATAGCAACGGTCAGGTTTATGTGACAACCGATACTCTTGAACCTGGCTGCGGATCTTTGATATGGGCATATTATGACTGTGAGCTTCTTGTCTTTGGGAACACGAGTGATGATAGGTATATCACAATCCTCAACACAAAGTGGAACATGATGGGATTACCATACAATGAACCAATTCAGAAAGAAAACCTTACTGTACACTATAATGGAACTGATTACAGTTGGCTGAATGCTACTACCAACAACAATGAAGAAGGGGAGCCGCTCATACTTGGATTTATCTACGGATGGAATGCAAACACTCAGAACTACATGCTATCAGATGTTCTTAATCCAGGCTATGGTTATTGGATGTACGCCTATTACAACTGCACACTACTTAGACCAGCAACCTGAACATTTAATCTCCAGTGGCAAACCAAAATATCTCCTTTTTTCTTTTTAATGTTGAAAAAATTGAATGAACTTGGAAATATAGAACATAGATAAAATTCAAAAACTATCAATACTATTATAAAATGAGATTAAAGAAACGGCGATAATATGGATTTGATAGATTCCATTTCAATTGGAGTTGATATTGTTTATATAGGTAGGATATCCAAGAACATAGATGATGGTAATGACAGATTCATTAATAGGGTTTATACCAAAGGCGAGATAGATTATTGTAAAAACAAAAAAAACATCTCTCATCATTTTGCTGGTAGGTTAGCTGGTAAGGAGGCGGTTAGTAAAGCATTAAAAATGTCCTGGGAAGGGGGAATAAACTGGAAGGATATCGAGATAATTAATGAAAAAAACGGCATCCCACGAGTGGTTTTACATGGGGAAGCCAAGAAGGTCGCGAATGAACGGAAAATAAAAAATATCCGAATCTCCATATCACACGAAAAAGAGTATGCTATCGCATTTGCAGTAACGACTGGAGATAAGAAAAATGAATAAAAATCTAGGTTATAACGAAAAGGACATAGTGGATATCATTAGCCAGTTCATAATAAATAACTTCCTTTTAAGTAATCAGAAAGAGAATATCGATGTAAATATATCTCTTTATGAAGATAGGATTGTTGATTCAACGGGTGTTCTTGAGATTGTGGATTTCCTTGAGGAGAAATTTGGCATTAAAATCGAGGATGATGAATTGGTACCTGACAATCTGGATTCTATAAATAAGATGTCTAAATTCGTCCAGAGGAAAATTGATAATGCTAGTTAATCAGTTCTTATCCAGAAGTGTAGATCTTTATCCTGGTAAAGAAGCCCTTATCTGCCCTGAAGGGAGATACCTGTATCGAGAAATTGGAGAGAGGGTAAAGGAATTCTCAGATCTTTTATTGAATATGAATGTGAATAAATCAGATAGGGTAATGATTTTTTTGGAGAATTCATTAGAATCCGTGGTTGCGATTTTTGGTATTTTAGAGGTGGGGGGAGTTTTTGTTGTAATAAATCCTCAAATGAAATCAAAGAAGATGGAATACATCATAAATGACTGTGGAACGAAAATACTAATAACAGATAGAAATCACTTGGAACAAATTAGAGATGTGCTTGGAAACTGCAATTCCTTAGAGCATATTTTACTAACCGATACTGATGATGAGGAAATAATAACAATTAACAACAGGAAGATAAAGATAATTTCATTTTATACCAAAAAACTATCTGAAAGTAGAAATCAAACTCTATCCATTGTTGAACCTGATCTTGCTTCTATTATCTATACCTCAGGTTCCACTGGATTTCCAAAAGGAGTTACACTTTCTCATAAGAATATGGCTTCAGCTGCAGATTCTATCATTACGTATCTTGAGAATACACCTGATGATATCATTTTTAATGTCCTTCCGTTATCATTTGATTACGGGCTTTATCAGGTGTTGATGGCGTTTAAATTTGGTGGAACAGTAATTTTAGAGAAATCGTTTGTATTTCCTCATCATGTGTTGCAGCGTATAAAGGAGGAGAAAGCAACAGGGTTTCCAATTGTTCCAGCAATTGCTAATATCTTATTAAGGCTCAAGGATCTAAAAAAATACGAACTCTCGACCCTAAGATATATCACAAATACGGCTCAGAAGCTTCCTAAAAAAACTATATTTAGTTTAATGGATGCATTTCCGCATGTCCGGATTTATTCCATGTACGGACTAACGGAATGCAAGAGAGTTACTTATTTACCTCCTGAAAAGTTGAAAGCAAAACCCGAATCGGTTGGGAAAGCAATGCCAAATACGGAGGCTTTTATTGTTGACGAACAAGGAAATAAAATTACCAAACCTGGAGTTGTTGGTGAACTGGTTGTTCAAGGTCCAAATGTTATGGTCGGATATTGGAATAAACCCAAAGAGACTGATGAAGTAATAAAACCCGGAAATAATCCAAGTGACAGATGGCTTTATTCTGGGGATTTATTCACGATGGATGAGGATGGAGACTTGTATTTCTTCGGAAGAAAAGATGATATGATTAAAACTGCTGGGGAAAAGGTCAGTCCAAAAGAAATAGAGAATGTTTTATATGATATTAAAGACGTTCTTGAAGCAGCAGTTATTGGTGTACCAGATGAAATAATTGGTCAAGCAATAAAAGCAGTTGTGGCTTTGAAGAGAGGTTCAAATCTGACTGAAAATGAAATAATCCTTCGTTGTTCGAAGAATTTAGAAAACTTTATGGTACCAAAGTATGTTGAGATTCGTCAGGAGTTACCTAAGACCTCAACTGGTAAGATTTCCAAAAAGGATTTAATGGATACTTAGCAGTTATGGTATCCCTAAAAAAGGAGATAGAATGAATTTCCAAAAGAATATACTAAATCTTGATTGTGAGGGTGAAACTGATCGTATTTGTTCTTTTATTCAAAAGCAAGTATCATTGATGAAACGAGATGGCATCGTTATTGGCCTTAGTGGCGGTGTTGATTCTGCACTTGCTGCTGCTTTAAGTGTAAAGGCAGTTGGATCGGAAAATGTATTTGGTTTGATTCTTCCTGAAAAGGAATCAGATCCGATTAGTGCTAAATACGGGAAAAAACACGCTGAAGAGTTAAGAATTACAACTGAGACGATTGATATTACTCCCACACTTGAAGCATTTGGGACCTACGAAAAAAGAGATAAAGTTATAAGAGAGATTTTTCCTGACTATGACAGTAGTTATAAACTGAAAATTAACCTCCCTACTGATTTGTTATCAAAAGACGCATTTAACTTTTTTACATTATCAGTTGAAAATAGTACTAGAAATGTACAATCTACTAGGCTAAAGAAGGATGCTTTGAATGGTATTGTAGCAGCTACTGATAGCAAGCAACGAACACGGATGATGCATCTGTATTATTATGCAGAGATGAAAAATTATCTAGTTTGTGGTACCACCAATAAAAGCGAAGTTGTGCAGGGTTATTTTGTTAAGTATGGAGATGGTGGGGTTGATATCGAGCCTCTTGCCCATCTTTATAAAACGCAGGTATATCAGCTCTCTGAGTATTTAGGTGTATTAAGGGAAATTATAGATAGAGCCCCAAGCCCAGATACATTCAGTTTTCAAGTTAGTGATGAGGAGTTTTATTTCCGTATTCCTTATGATAAACTCGATCTTTTGCTGTATGCATGGGAAAATAAAAGTATGATTTCTGAAATATGTGAAGCAATGGATTTACAAGAAGAACAAGTTCAAAGAGCGTTTCGAGATTTTACAGCAAAGTATAATGCAACAAAACATTTAAGGGAATTACCTCCTATGTTAACTGGGGAACCAGAGTAGATATTGTGTTGAAGTAGTTGCATTAACGTGTGTTTTTACCAAGTAACTTTCCCAGGTCTTTAAATTCAAGGTTGAACAGTAATCCATAGATGTAACGTTCTATCGTGCCAAAGTCTCCACTAAAAGTCTAATCTTTATATGAAGATTATAAAGACCAAAAATATAAGAAACCTTTATCTCTAAAAACAGGTTCCACAAAACCCTTGCTATGATTAAATCAATTGTTTTCGACTGGGGCGGAATATTAATCGACAGACCTACACCAGGTCTTCTAAATTACTTTTCAAAATATTTCAACGTATCAGAAGAAAAATTCAACAACGCCCATAAGAAATATGTAGATTCTTTCCAGAAGGGAACACTCCTAGAAGACAGTTATTGGGAGAAAATGTGCACCGATCTTTCAAAAAATAAACCAGTTGAAAAATCACTATGGAAAAAAGCATTCAGAAGCGTCTACCGTGAGAAACAAGACGTCTTCAACATAGCCACAGTTTTAAAAAATAACGGCTATATAACCGGATTTCTCTCAAACACAGAAATACCAAGCATGGAATTTTTCTTAGAGCAAGGCTATGATATGTTCGACGTCCTTGTGTTCTCCTGTAAAGAAGGCTTTAGGAAACCTGAGAAAAAGATATATGAAATAACACTACATCGATTAAACACCCAACCATTGGAGACATTGTTTATTGATGATAGGTTGGAAAATATTCGTGGTGCAGAATCCCTTGGAATCCACACAATTCTATTTGAGAATAGTAAACAACTTAGAGAAAAACTAGCCCCATTTGTGCTAAAAATAGGGTAAACAGGAAAAAATTAGTATTTATGGTAGTTTTCTTTGTGAATAATCCCGTTATATAAAATTTCCCCGAAATTTATATATAATAAATTATTGAACTGCAATAATACAAAATAAAATAGATAGGTGTCAAGCCACTTGACATCAACTGCTTAAAGTAACTTTAAACACCTATCTACCCTGAAAGAATTTGGTAATTCTATAAGGATTTTTAGATTATTAATATTCAGCCACAATTATCTACTGGTACAACGGCGTTTACATCCTTTCTCAAAAGGGTTGAGAAGGGAGCTTGGCTTCTTATCTTTTTAATTTACTGCCAATTTGGTTTTTAGCCAGAAGAATCTGTATCGTAATTTAAAACTACCAACAACCTAATAATTCTGCGATAATTGCAAAAGGAAGAAGAATTATCATTATAGGAAATAATAAAATAAAAAGTATATAAGCGTAGAAAGATGCTAATGAAGGGAATATAAATGCAACCATATATGCCATCATACCGATAACCAAAGGTAAAGTGATTATTGCTAAAATAGTACAAATAATTGTAAAATTCCAAGGGCGTTGATTAGGTTTTATATACTTATTCAACTCTTTAAATGTTGATATCTTTTTGGATAGTGATTCATTGTTTTTAATAATGTAAATTGATTTATCTAATACTTCTGGATTAGTAATAGATAAAGATTCCATCATCTCGGCTACATCATCTTGACTAAATAGACTAGCAAGTTTGGTCCCCTTATCATAAATTGATTCCAGATAATCACAAGTCAATGATGGTTTTGCAAATAATAATTGGAAGAGAATTCGAAAATTCTTAAAAAATAACTGTTTTAACTCAACCTTCTTGTCAAAATAAATTGTGAATAGATTTTTAGTATATTGGACGGATAACTTTTTGATATCTGAATTATTCGCAATCTCAATAATTGTCTCAAAAAGATGCTCCTTAGGAGCCATGTCTTCCACTTTTGGTGTTTCCTTATTCTGTGTTAAATCTACTAATGTTTTGTTGTGACGTTGGCATTAATAGATGGTGCAAAGGCTAGACCTATAAATAATAGAATAACAGCAATTGCTAAACCTTTCTGAATGAGGTTATTTCCTACCATAACTTTCCCCCTCTTCATATTAATAATGCAGAACTGATATATTTGTTTATCCCTGCTAGCAGTACTTCCGCAACTGTTAAGGGGAGAAATCAATCAGAATATCATTTTCAAGATCAAAAAATTAACATAAGTTTAAATTATGAAATTATTAACTGAATTTCCTGTTTTCAAGTGAAAATAAGGAAATTTTTACATAGCTATCGCTAATCCAGTTGTGTTAGAAATCAGAGACGTCTTCTGTTGACAATTCCATTCTATGGAATAATCTACTTGATAAGGAATATATCATGAGGTACATAGAGATCTTCCATCTTCTTACATAGAAGGCCTCACCAAGTGCAATCCTTGTCACAATCCAAAGGTTATAAAGGATTACTGCCACAAGAAAAAGGAATAACCTGAATCTGTACGATTTCGATGACGTCTGTGCCAGAAACTCTTGTTTCTCAACCCTGAAGCTTGTTTCTATGTTCCACCGTTTTCTGTAAATCTCCGCAAAAACGTATCTATTGTTATTGGTAACTGGGAGGTTTGTACCATAAACATGATAGCGTTTCCAGATTTGCCGCTCACTAGAATCTGGGTCCAGCATGAAGAAAATAGTGAACGAAGCAGTTGGCTTTTTCCCTTTTGTAAACTTGTACTTGTGGACGTAGTTATTAGATTTATGTGCATCTGCGATCATTTTTTTCACCAGTTTGTTTTTGATAACTGGGAACAAAAATCTAAGATGGTGTTTATCCATAATTTTAACAACCTGTTGAGTGAAGAAACTTCTATCCAATAATACCAGATTAATTCGTATGTGCATCCTCTTTGCTTCAGTAAGCAGTCTGTCTACCAGTTTGGTTTTGTCTGATAAAGGATTCACCGGTAGAGCTTTTAAGGTAATCTTTGCATCTCCGATGACAACACTCAATGTGATGTATCTGAAGCAATAATTAGTACCACGTTGATGTCTTGTCCTAATAACTCCTGGGTCGTTACTATCTCCATAATAGGGTTTATCAGTGTAATCAATAGCGATAGTAACCCTCCTAAAAAGAAGTCTCATTTTCCTCAGAATGCTGCAGATGTGTTGTGTGGCTTGGTCAAAAGCCTTCACAATCTCTATCCCTGATTTTTGATGGATTCTTCTTTGGACAACATCTGGAGAACAATATTTTCCTTTGGATAGCGTTATTAACTCTTCAGAGGAACCTTCAATGGAAAGTTTTCTTATGGAGGCATAGACAACTATTTTCATGATGTCTATTGCGTTGTACGATGCATTCTTTCCGATGATAAAAGATATTGAACTTGCCAGAAGTGTTAAGGCAAGTTTATTTATCTTGTTGAGTATTGCGTTGTTGTTCCCACTTTCCATCCTCATAGAGAGCATCCCAATCTCTCTTGAATGGAGGTGGGAATATAATTCTTATTTTACTTGCGGAGATACTGGCTAGAAGGTAGCATTTATATATTATGTCGTCTATGAGAATAATGAAGGGAGGTAAAGCATGAAAGTAAACCTGCTCAAGAAAGAGTTAGTAGTTGGAACGATTTTCCTCTTATTGTTAGCCACTATGCCCCATATTGTTAGCAATGATTTACCATCTGACACCGCATATACAGATGACTTAGTGGTCGCAGTGACTACTGATAAGAATAAGTATGATAT
Organism: Thermoplasmatota archaeon; assembly: GCA_030619765.1. GTDB lineage: Archaea > Thermoplasmatota > E2 > DHVEG-1 > DHVEG-1 > JAGLML01. The sequence continues at coordinate 61,918 of JAUXAU010000006.1, read as the reverse complement.
TAGTGAACCAGTGGAAGTAACTATTAATGTTACTAATAATGGATATGAAGATGTGACATTAGTGTTTCCAGATACTCAATTAGCTGATTTCTCGGTTGACCATTATCTATATCTATGGTCATATGATAAGGCTTTTGCAGCAATGATTACACCTATAACAATACCAAGTGGTGAGACCGTAGAATTGCTTAATGACTACTGGAATCAGGTTGACATTTCTGGAAACCAAGTACCGAAAGGGGTCTACCATATTGATGGATGGATGGTTGAAGGCATTGGTCACCCTGAAATTCATGGTGCCCCTGTAATAATAACAATAGGTGAATATTCTCCTAAACCTGAATTCGAGATAGATTATCGACCTTGGTATTTTGGTAAACTTTGGTTTGATATAAAAAATGTAGGAGATATGGATGCCATAAATGTTAACTGGAGTATTACAATCGACATATATATCATAATGAGAGACCCTCCAATTATTCCACTTCCTTATTGGAATGGCACGATACCGATTCTTCCAGTAAATGAATCAGAGCGGATATCAAGTGTTGGTTTTATTTTTGTACTTGGTTTTCCTAAGATAATTATTACATTGAATGCTTCAAACGCAGAAGAAGTTACAAGTATAACGAGAGGACTTTTCATAGGACCAATTATCTGGCTACCAAAGTGCCTTTAACCCATGAGGCGTATGAAATGATTGTTAAGAAATCCCTAACAGTTAGTGTTATTCTCTTGTTTATTGGAATGAGTGTTATACCTTCAACTGGCACAGTAGTAGATAATAAATCCACTAGGGCGACATTCTACGATGGTAATACCTTATATGTCGGAGGTTTAGGTCCAGGGAATTATACAACAATTCAAGCTGCAATAAATAATGCGAGTAATGGAGATACAGTTTTTGTTTACAATGGAACATATTTTGAGAATATAGTTGTAAATAAGACCATCAATCTAATTGGAGAGAATAAAAATACTACTATTATAGATGGTGGTGGAAGTGGAGATGTTGTTTCTGTTACTGCTGACTGGGTGAATGTTAGTGACTTTACTATTCAAAATGGTGGAGGATATGGTATTTATTTATTCAATATTTTTAATTTGAGAATTAATAACAACGATTGTAGCAACATTCTCATAGAAGAATCTGGTAATCATATAATTTCCAACAATACTTTTAGTTCCATCTACTTAGATGGGAGCAGTAACAATAAAATTACAGACAATAACTGTGATTACATAGAAATTTGGGGTAGCAGCAATAATTTCATTACCAGTAATAACTGCAGTAATGGAACAGGCATATTCCACTGGTACAGTAGCTACAATGTCATAAAAAATAATATTATCAGTGGAAACAATGGTCAAGGAATCGACGTTGAGGAGAGTGAATATAATATCATAAGCAATAACACTTTTATTGGAAACAGCGAAGATGGCATTCATCTTGCAGACTACTGTGCTTTTAACACTATAACTAACAATATCTGTAATGAAAATGGCGGGAATGGTATCAATCGTTGTAATTTGTGTAAGAAATCATATTCGATGGCTAATCAAAATATTATTGAAAATAATACCTGTAATAACAATAATGGAAATGGAATCAATGTCGACATGGCACATGGTGACAGTTTTATTAACAATAGCTGCAGAAACAACAAGGATGGTATATACCTTCATGATTCCGAAAATAACGTCTTCTCTGGCAACACCATCACCTCGAACAACCATAACGGTATAATCTTCAGTTGGGAATGCAACAACAACATTGTCTCTGGAAACAACATCACGAACAATAATGAGGGCATATACCTCTATGATTCCAGCAATAACAACCTTATCTATCATAACAACTTAATCAACAACACGCAGAATGCCTATGATGAAGGTAGTAATACATGGTATAATTCAACATTGCTAGAAGGCAACTTCTGGGATGACTACACAGGAGTGGATGATGATGGCGATGGCATAGGAGATACTCCATACAACATATCTGGTGGCAGTAATCAGGATTTGTACCCGTTGATGCATCATTTTGAACTGTACTATATATTGAATATTTCTGCACCTTCACAAGTAGACGAAGGAACTGTATTCAATGTTACAATTAAATCAATGGGAGGCAAAGTAATACCAAATGCAATAGTCGAGTTTAACGATGAAATAAAACTTACAGATATGAATGGAATGGTACAGTTTACTGCACCACAGGTTGGAGCAGATACTTACTATGATATTATCGTAACCAAGGAGAGATATACTGGCGATATTAAACAAATACTAGTAAAAGACGTGCCAGTTGAGTTTGTATCCACCTTCATCTTTGGCAGAATCACCAACCTCAATACCCTAGGACAGTATATTACATTTGAAGCGGTGAACATAAGGTGCATAACGTTCTTCCCGTTCACTTTTAATGCTTATACCTCTGGAGAGCTAATAACAATATCAAAGGATTATTTTGGATTCATTGGAGCAAACTTTATATTTGCACTATGTGGTGCGTCTATAGGATTATAAAAGTAAAGTTAAAGGGAGGCGCCAAAATAAAAAAAGAGATAGGAATAATAGTAGTATGTATGATACTAGGGACTGCTATTACAGGTGTTCTCTTAGCTGAGGGAGTAAAGGATACAACTACTGTCAGTATTGATCCTCCAAGTCAAACCGTTTCTCCTGGAGAGACATTTACCGTTGATGTCTATTGTGTTCCTAGTCAACCGATTAAATCGTTTGAGTTGAAATTGGCGTTTGATCCTTTGCTTCTTCAAGCAAACTCGGTAATTGAGGGAAATATCTTTGATGGTTATAACACTTCTTTTAATCCTGGTACCATAAATAACACTACCGGTAATATAGTTGATGTCTATGGTTTAATTATTGGTCCAGGGAATGTTTCTGATCCAGGAACATTTGCTACTATTTCATTTACTGCCACACCGGTTCTTGGCAACTCAATTTTAGATCTTTATGATGTAGGTGTGACTAACGAAACAGGATATGTTTCTATTACTGTGAATGATGGAAGTGTAACAGTTATGACATTCGTTTGGGTAGATGATGATTTCAATAGTTCTACTCCAGGTTGGAATATAACTCATTTTGATAACATACAGGATGGTATAGATGCTGTTAATGAAAGTGGCACGATATATGTTTACAATGGTACATATTATGAGAATGTAGTTGTGAATAAAACAATTAATCTCATTGGTGAAGATAGAAATACTACGATTATTGATGGTTCTGAAAGTGGAGATGTAGTTTTTATCGATTATGATGCTGATTGGGTGAATATTTGCGGGTTTACAATTAGAGATAGTGGAAGCAGCTATTTAAATCATGATGCAGGAATCTATGTAGAGTCAAACTTCAATTCCATCTTTGACAACACCATCTCAAATAACCGGGATGGCATAAGATTAGATTATTCCAACAACAACAAAATCACTGGTAACAATTTCACCTCGAACAATAATTATGGCATATGGCTCTATCCTTTCAGTAGCAACAACACCATCTCGGGTAACAATTTCTCAAACAACCATTGGGAAAGCATATACATCGATTATTCCAGCGGCAACACTATCACGGGCAACAACATCATTTCAAACAACGGAGGTGGCATAGAGCTCGATTATTCCAGCAATAACATCCTCTCTAACAACAACATCTCGAACAACGATTTTAGCATACGCATCTGGGCTTTCAGCAACAGCAACACCATCTCAGGCAACTATATCTCGAACAACTTGCATGGTTTATATTTTGATGTTTCCCACTACAATGTCATCACTGGCAACACTATCACCTCAAACAACTATAGTTGCATAGAACTTGAGGATTCCAATAGCAACACCATCATTGGCAATAATATCACCCTGACCAACGGCCATGGCATACAAATCAGTTATTCCAGCAATAACATCCTTTCTGGTAACATAATCACCCTGAACAGTGATAATGGCATAGACTTCTGGTGTTCTAGCAACAACACCATTACAGGCAACACCATCTCGAATAATGGGAATTATGGCATATACCTTAAAAATTATTCCAATTATTATTCCAACAACAATTCAATTTATCACAATAACTTAATCAACAACACACAGAACGCATATGATGAGTGTAACAATACTTGGGATAATGGCTATCCATCTGGTGGTAATTATTTTGATGATTATACAGGAGTTGACTACTTTTATGGACCGAATCAAGACATAAATGGCTCTGATGGCATTGGAGATACTCCATACAACATATCTGGTGGAGATAATCAGGACTTGAATCCATTTATGAATCTATGGAATGGCACATCACCAGTTCCGCCACTAGATACCGTTTTCGTTGATGATGATTATACTGGTACTACACCTGGTTGGCAGTATAATCATTTTGATAGAATTCAGGATGGTATAGATGCTGTTACAAGAAGTACTGTATATGTCTTCAATGGCACATATTATGAGAATGTAGTTGTGAATAAAACAATTAATCTCATTGGTGAAGATAGAAACAATACAATTATTGATGGTAACGGAAGTGGAGGTGTTGTTTATTTGTCTGCTGATTGGGTGTACATTAGTGGTTTCACTATACAAAATAGTGGAAGCGATTATGACGATGCTGGGGTTTATATAAGTTCAGATTACAACAGTATCTATGGCAATACTATCTCGAACAACAGTGGTGGAATATACCTCGTCGATTCTAATAGCAACATCATCTTTGGTAACAACATCAAAGCGAACAACTGGAGTGGAATAGAAATCGATGAATCCTATGACAGTACCATTAAAGGCAACAACATTACGAATAACAAGTATGGAATAGGCTTCTTTGAAGCCCATTATAGTATTTTCTCTGGAAACAATATCTCAGAGAACGATGTAATTGGTATAGGGGGATGGATGTTCTTTCACAACAACATCACTGGCAATATTATCTCTAACAATGGTGGAGATGGCTTAAATTTAGAATCTGCGTATAACAATGTCATCTTTAACAATACTATCGCCTCAAATGGCAATGGCATGTACCTTGAAACTTCTAGTGACAATGTCATCTCTAAAAACGATATAAACTCAAACAGCTATGATGGCTTAAACACCTGGTCTTCAAACAGAAACACCTTCAAAGGAAACAATATTTCGAACAACGGGGATGGCATATACCTCGATGGTTCCAACATCGTTATTACAAATAATAACATTTCGAACAACGGGGATGGCATATACCTCGATGGCTCCGGTATCATCACTAACAACACCATTGCATCGAACAATGGGAATGGCATATTGATCGCGACCTCCGGTAATACCCTCACTGGTAACACAATCTCGAACAATGATAATGGTATCCGCATCTGGCTTCACAACGACAACAATCTGCTCTACCTCAACAACTTTATTAACAACGTACAGAACGCCTATGATGAAGGCACAAACACCTGGTACAATGCTACACTCCAAGAAGGGAACTATTGGGATGACTACAATGGTACAGATGCAGATGGCGATGGAATAGGTGATATACCTTACAATATAACTGGTGGCAGTAGTCAGGATTTGTACCCACTTGGATATTTCCATCCGATTGCTAATTTCACATATTCGGTAAACAATTTAACGGTACAATTTAATGGTTCAGTATCCTATGATCCTGATGGATATATCACTCAATATACATTTTATTTCGGAGATAACACCAGCGGAGCAGGTATAATTCTCAACCATACTTATGTTGACTATGGCACATTTAATGTGACATTGATAGTAACAGATAATGATGGAAAGAATGATACCATTTCCAAGAATATTGCTCTTGTAGATTTAATTCCTCCTGGAATATCGAATGTACAGGCAATACCTTCTACTCAAATTCCCGGTGGATATGTCAACATTTCTGCCTCTGTTGTTGACAATGTTGAGGCGGATGAAGTTTCTCTCTATATTGAGTATCCAGATAGCATCATTGGATATATCAAATCAAAGCAAGGAGACACAAAGAATTTTGTTTCTAAGCGAGGTACTATCGAGAATTTCTCCATAACACAAAACAAGACAGGTGACACGTATTATTGTAACAAGACATACAATCAGATCGGAGTTTATACCTATCACCTTTGGGCGAATGATACCAGTGGCAATCACAATATCTCTGCCGATTATACATTTGAGATAATAAACCAACCGCCATATACACCAAGCAACCCATCACCTCCTGATGGTGCAATAAATGTTTCTATCAATGTTGTACTTAACTGGACTGGTGGCGACCCTGACCCAGGAGATATAGTTACCTATGATGTTTACTTTGGCAGTATGTCACCTCTACCTAAAGTCTCCAGTAATCAATCAGACACATTATATGCCCCAGGCATCCTTGATTATCAATTAACCTATTTCTGGAAAATTGTTGCCTGGGATAATCACGGTGCGTCCACAGAGGGACCAACTTGGAGTTTCACAACAGAAGAAGCACCAATGCCTGATTTAGATTGCTATGGTAGTCTTAGTTGGACAGGTGTCCCACCAGGAGGAACTGTCACAGGCTACTTCACGGTTGAAAATATTGGAGATCCCAGTTCACTACTTGATTGGGAGATAGAGGACTATCCAAACTGGGGTACCTGGACATTCACACCGTCTAGCGGTGATGACCTCTTACCTAACAACCCAGTTACCGTAGAAGTTACTGTCATAGCACCATATGAACCAAATTCAGATTTCACAGGAGAAGTGAAGATAATCAACAAAGAGAACAGCAGTGACTTCTGCACAATAGATGTATCGCTTGCTACACCAGTGAACCAACCATATCCTCATTCGCAGCATTTCAATGTTCATAGTTATACTAAGAAATTGATGTTATGAAAATATATTTTAAGGGAGGTAAAGAATATAAAAAAACATTTAGTAATACTCGGAATAACTGTTCTGCTTATCTGCGTTGGATTGGGTGGATGTGAAGAATTAACTGGTAATGGTGATACAAGTAAAGTAGAACTTGTAAGTTATGAGGTTGAAACCCATGGAATGTTTGGAGTAATAGGAAGCGGTTTTATTCATGGTGAAAATGTTTACCATTATAGAGTAACTGGAACTATTAAAAATAAAGCGGGTTATAAATTAGATAGGGTTAGAGTTTTAGCAAAACTTTTTGATAGTAATGGTATTTTTTTAGATAATGGAATTGTATTAGTTTATGGCATCCCAGATACACATACAGAAGATTTTTCAATATCGTTTTCCAGATGTGATACTGATGGATTTGAAAATGTGGATAGTGTCAAATTTAGAATTAAAGGAGAATAAATGGGGGAGAGAAAAATCTGGAAAAAGTGTCTCACAACTTGTCCGAATGGCGTTGCTAGATTTAGAAAAAGATTTTTCAAAAACCATAGAGGAAACAAAAATGAGTTGGCGCAATCGTGGATTTTATAATGGCCGCCAAAGTGGAATTAAAGAAGGAGATAAAATAGGATATAAACGAGGGATGAATAATTGGGCGATCTGGTGCTATTGTTATAGATGTCGGAAGCCACTTTTTATCAAACCAAACTCTGAGGATCATAAGGAGGTTATTGAAGAAATGAAGGGAAGGTTGAAACATGCTCAATGCCCTGAAGAATAATTGCTTTTGGTTCTGTGGAGTGAAAATTATAATGTTCAAATTTTCCTATTTTTAAATCTAGAAAATTTTCTTCATAAACACATTACCATATAGATACAAAAAAACAATGTGTCCATCCATAATTATCATTAATTTCTGATTTGATTATCACCCTTAAGATAATACCATCTGAAACCCCTAACGGGTTGCTAAGTTACTAAATAAATACATTTTATGAATATCCTCAACCACTTTATAGTAATTTGAGCAAAAAATATTAGTAATCTTTTCCAATACCAACTTAATTAAATCTAAACATAGGAGACATTCTTGATGTCAAATAATGAAGTTATCACGTACTCAACAAGTCCTTCAGGGGAAGAATTCTCAATCCCAAAGAAAGACGATTATGCTAAAGAATTCCAACGTGTCGAACAACTTACAACCAAAGCAAGAGAGGAAAACAAAGAAATTGTAGTTGTCATGGGTGTAGGCTTTGTAGGTGCGGTTATGGCTGCAATCATTGCCGATACCAAAGATGAAAAAGGTAATTACAGCAAATTTGTAATAGGTTGTCAGAGACCAAGTTTCAGAAGTTACTGGAAGATACCTCTGCTAAACCGCGGTGAGTCACCCATTAAGGCCGAGGATCCTGAAGTAAACAAACTTATTTCAAGAAGTGTCTTGGATAATAAAACCTTAATCGCTACCTACAATAGTGACTGCTTGAAATTAGCCGACTGCGTTGTTGTGGATGTACAATGTGATTTCACCAAAAAAGATCTTGGTAAAATGAAGACAGGTGAGACTAATATGGCTGCACTAGAAGCGACTATACGAACAATTGGGCAGAAAATTCAACCTAATTGTCTAGTACTTATTGAAACTACGGTGGCTCCTGGTACTACCGAGTTTGTAGCCTGGCCTATATTAAAAAAAGCCTTTACTAAGCGAGGAATACAATCAGAACCTTTATTGGCTCACAGTTTCGAAAGAGTCATGCCCGGAAAGGAATATGTCGCAAGTATCCGTGATTTTTGGCGTGTATGCTCTGGATGTAACACTGACGCAAGAGAACGTGTAGAAAAATTTCTAAGAGAAGTACTTAACACAAAAGACTATCCTCTTACAATCATGGACAGACCAATTGAATCAGAAACAACAAAAATAGTAGAGAATTCCTACCGCGCAACGATTCTAGCTTTTTTAAATGAATGGAGCATTTTCGCAGAACGAAATGGCGTAGATTTAATAAAAGTCATCAACGCAATTAAAGTGCGCCCCACACATAGTAACATTATCTTCCCTGGACCGGGCATCGGTGGGTATTGTCTACCCAAAGATGGTGGCTTGGGATACTGGGCCTATCGGCATATTCTCGGATTCGAAGATGGTGACAGTGTTTTTAAAATCACACCACAGACAATCGATATCAACGATACCAGAGCGTTGCATGTTGCAGAACTCACACGTGACGCTCTTCGCAACATGGGAAGATATATAGCAGGTGCTGATGTTTTATTATGCGGTGCCAGCTACCGTCAAGATGTTGGTGATACCCGGTATAGTGGCAGTGAAATAGTTGTGCGAAAACTTACCGAAATGGGAGCAGAAATGCGTGTTCATGACCCTTTAGTCGAACATTGGTACGAATTTGAAAAACAAGACATCTACCCTGCACCAGGACATTCATGGTCACGATTTTTCCGTAACCAGGATGAACTAAAGAACTTGAGTATTAGTAAAAATTTACCAGAAGTACTCAGAGGTGTTGAAGCAATGATTTTAGCAATCCCACACATGCAATATCTCAACCTCAACCCTAAAGATATTGTTACATGGGCTGGGAATCCCATAGCTGTTATTGATTGCTTCGGTATTCTATCTGATGATAATATTAAACTATATTTTCAATTAGGCTGTGAAGTCAAAGCACTAGGACGAGGGCATATACAACGGATAAAAGAGGAAGTACGAAAATCTTCTAGTTAGTCCCTGTTGTAAATAAGTGTTTGGTATTAAAATAAAAACATCTGTAAGAAAACCAAATATTGTAGGGTGGGCTGATTTCAATTCTCCACAATATTATCCAAGAAGGTGTCATGATTCGAGCGTCTAAACAACGCTATAAAAATTGGTTTTCTATCACTATACACTTATACATTCGTTAAAAAGAGAACAGGACAAGATTAGCATATTTATTAAAAGAGAAATATTATATTGGATTTGGAAGCAAACCCTATGCCAGGAGTACTAACCCATACACTAACTGGAATTGTCTTGAGTATAATAGGAAGGTTCTATTTCAAAAAATACTTCGACTATAACCATAAAAAACAATTACTACTTGTGATCACATGCCTATCATTTAGCATTCTACCTGATATTTTCCTAGGAATATATTATACAACCCACATCTTAACCCACGAAGTACTTGCAAGTTACCACATTATCGCCCACATAGCCTTTTTCCCAATTGCATTTGGTGTTCTAATATTGATGAGGTCTGATACAAAAAGAAAACCCTATTGGGCTATGGGCCTATGATCAATAATTCTCCATTTATCAATGGACTTATTTTTCCGGGAAACCGGTCCCCTGTTTTAAAATATTTAATCTGTAAAGGAGAGGAATATCAGATAATAGAAAATAATGAAGTTTAAGGCCTGACACTTATATTACAAAATCATCGGTCCGAATTCTCTTTAAACCCATTATATGAATTCTTCAAAGACAATGATTCAGGGGTAAAATATGGAAAAAAATATTTTTCATTCCAAAAAAATCGAAAATCAAACAAACAATCAATATCTACTCCGGTATGTATAAACGTACCCAACCGCAACCAAAAATATAGAATAGAAAAAAATATAAGACTCCAGACGGATAAGATACAAATATCGATTCAAAAAAATAGACAAAATTCGGGCATTACGACATGAAAGATATCCCATGTGCCAAATAGTGAAAAGAATGAGGATTTCCAAGGACTTATGGTAACGACCCACCCGAATTCTTACTAAAAAATAGGAGGCTATTATGAAGATTGGACTCATCTCGCCTTATCGTACCAAAATTACCACATACTACTCCCACAACCCACGTTTGAGGAGGTTCTTTGCAGAAAACAAAAACGTACCCGACTTTTTCCATCCGAATCTCGCTTTGCTCACTCTTGCTGCTCTAACACCAGAGGAGATTGAAGTTGAACTAATTGACGAAAGAGTGGATACGCTCAACTTCGAAACAGACTTTGACATAGTCGGGATAACAATGATAACAGCCCAGGCCTTGAGAGGGTACGAAATCGCGAGACAGTTTATGAAACGGGGTGTATACACCGTCCTAGGTGGGATCCATCCAACGGTAATGCCGGAAGAAGCGAAGGTTCACTGTGACACACTGATAGTTGGCGAAGCCGAAAACACTTGGCCGCAATTCCTTCAAGACTTCAAACGTGGTTCTCCAAAGAAGCTGTATCAAGATCACTCTGTGAACCTAAGTAAGTCACCAATTCCAAGGTACGATCTTGTAAACACATCACAATTTCAACTTTTGCCTATTCAAATAACAAGAGGATGCCCTTACGATTGCACCTTTTGTTCAGTTACAACAGTGTTCGGCCCTCGGTACAGGGTTAAGAGTACAGATCAGATCATCAGAGAGATAGAAGCTATACAGAGCGTTGCGAAAAACAGACGATGCGTCTTCAACGATGACAACACGTTCGTAGATAGAAAAAGATCATATGAGATTCTGGAGGCAATAAAGCCCTTAAAGGTCAAGTACTTCGCACAGACTGATATTTCTATAGCCGAGGACGAGAGACTTCTGCAGCTATTGCAAGAGAGCGGCTGTAAGACAGTCTTTATTGGATTCGAGAGTCTGGTTCCAGAAAACCTGGAGATGATACAGAAAAGCCGCTGGAAACTAAAACATCTCGAAACCTATAGCGAGAGCTGCGAGAAGATCCAAAATCATGGAATTCAAGTGCTCGGCTCTTTCCTGGTAGGACTTGATCATGATACCAGGAATAACCTCCTTATGATAAGGGATTTCGTTCTGGAAAACCGCATTTGGGCACAATTTCTCTACCTGACACCCTTCCCTGGGACAAGAGTAAGAAATGATTTGATAAAACAGGGTAGACTCTCACCTTCTGACACGAATTGGGATCTCTACACCTGCTTTGACGCCATTTTTCAACCAGCAACCATGGCGATGCAAGAGCTCGAGAACACTGTTCTAGAGATATATGAATCAGTGTACACAGACGCTGCTCATAGACAAAGGATGAGACACATGATTAATCAGATGAAGAAGATGCGGTCATGATTTGCATCACTTCGAAGATGCCTTTCAGACATATCAATCGAATATGAAAACAAATTTACAACAATGTTTAAATAAACATAAGATAAAAAACCAAATAATAAAAATCTGCAGAAAGATAAAATATACAAAATATTTTTTAGATATAAAAAATAGAATAACGTTTTCTCCTTAGAAAAAAATGTTACCGATAACTGAAAAAATTGCAAATCTCCAATATTAATAAAGATTTGAAATAACTCAAATTATCCTTCCTGTAATGTTTGAGGTATCGCCTTTACCTTCAATAACATCTACAATTCTTTGACAAAAATAAGGCGCAACAGTTTCTGAAAAGGCTATACTTGGGTGAGAATTCTCCAGGTTTTTTGCATATTCATTCTTCAAATACAAACCTCCTTCTGTTTCAAGCTCATAAAAATCCCAAAGAAAGATATTATCACCTTTCTCATCCCATTCATCCTTTACCCAATTATAAAATTCTTTCGCTTTAGATGCCATTTCCTCATTTGTCGATTTTTCCACCAAAGCAGCGATCGTCCACACTATAAATTTTGTCTGATTGAACTCTTTCATTTTTTCCTTCAAAGCCTCATATTGAACCTTATAATTCTCCAAACGTTTAATATCAGAATTAACATCAGGTTCTCCAGTATCCTCTTTGATGTCTGCCACTGGATAACAATGTTTCAATATTACAACATCATATTTCTTCGTAATCATTTCTAAAGTCGGTTCTTCTTTAAATGGTTCTTCACCAGCATGATTTACCCAAATGTTCCAATAATCAAAAGGATAATTATTCCATCCATAAGGTTTCGATTTCGGGAAACTTTGTTCTATAATAGAATAATTAACTTTATTTGTTTGATTATACTCTTTAAACCACTCATTGACACCTCCATCCCATATGTGTCTCCCTGTGCTATGGTGAAGAAAAATAATTTTTGTACCATTTCCTAAACCTGGATTTTTTAATACAGGAGAAGAATCTCCTTGAGAAAACCATTTAGAAAAAAAAGAACCATACCCAAGTACAACAGTAGCCATTGCAATAACAATAATTAACCCGATTAAAAATTTTATCCTAAATTTCATTGCCGTCTTCTCCTTTTAATAAAAACTAATAGAATATTTAAACTTTTTTATACTTATTTCATTTTTAAACTGGTAAATACCGGTTGCACCAGTTGAGGGGATAAATGAAGATACATAGTTGAACGCCTCTTGTTTTTAATATCACTATATATCCTCTCTACTTGATCAACGTCTAAACCGATCGCCTTAGATGCCCTCTCAGGGCTTATATCGTTATTGTAACAATAGAGGCAGAAATCCATGATATCATATGGTAATGAGAAATAGAATTCCTCCTGACTTTGAGGCATAGAATACGTGTCAGTGGTGGGAGGATGATTCACAATAATCTCAGGTATCTTATAGAATTCTGCAAGTTGATAAATCTGTGTTTTATACAAATGGGCAATAGGTTTTATATCCGCAGCTCCATCTCCATTTTTCACAAAGAAACCTTGATCATATTCCAACCTGTTAGGAGTGCCAACATCAGCATAATTGAGTCTATCAGCATGGTAATATTCAACCATCTTTCTGACTCTTTGTTTAAAATTTGTAGCTGATAATATCTCTAAATAAGTTGTATGGTTTAATCGTTTTTTTACGATTTTCCCATCAGGTGACTTTGCCACAAGAGAGAAAAAACGATATGTATCTGAATCCAAGAGGCTAGGAAGTACAATCTTAAACTTCCATTCGTCTGCATACTCTGGAATAATTTTTTTTATCGTCTTATTTCTCCGCTGATAACAACCTGTAGAATCAAGAATTTGGGTAATATCCTCCAAAACATTATCAATTCCAAAGAAGTCGGTTACAATCCTGCTCAACTCCAAGGTATCTTCAGAGGATTCCTTTTCTGGCATAAGAATACCAAACACCCTCTCCTTACCAAGAGCATTAACACAGATAGCAGCGGTCACACTACTGTCTATCCCTCCTGATATTCCAATTACAACTCCTTTTTTCTTTAATTCATTAAAAACTGTATGTCTTACAAATTTCTGTATTTCTTCAGATACTTCCGTGCAATTTATTCTCAGGCTATCAAGCGATAATTCCGATTCCATTTATTCAACCTGGTATCTTTTCTTATCGATTGGCTGCTCTTTTGATATTGGATATTAAAATAAATACTCTAAGTTAAGTGGAAAGTAATTATTTTTTATTATCCATCTTTTTTGAAATAACCCTTGGTTTTATGATTTTGTAAATAATTTCTCCTTTTTCTGCTTCCTTTATCATTTTTTCCTTTTCTTTTTTAAATTCTTCATAATCGCTTATAGCTTGGAGTTGTGGAAATACATAGCTACTTTCGATTTTTTCTTTAAAATTGGATATAAAATCACTAAAGCTTCCATAATACCTTGCTGGGACACCTGCAACACATGAATCGGGTGGAATATCCTTATTAACAACGGAACCAGCTGCTACAAGAACATTTGGGCCTATTGTTACCCCCGGAAGTATAATTGCATTTACACCTATAATGCAATTTTCTTTAATATCTACTATTCCTGCTGTTCCATAACCCCCAGTAGCATGATGCATTGATCCATCATGAGCAAGTATTGTAACACCTCTAGTAATACGGCAGTTATCTCCGATTCTTATTAAATGACAAAAATTGTCATCAATTTTTACATTTCTCTCAATATGGACATTTTTACCTATTATTAATCCTTTTCTTTGAAAGAGATCCATTGTTTTATCATATGACATACTAAAATTAAGTTTTTTTAGAACAGCCTGAACAAGCTCTCTAATCCTCCAGCAAATAGGTGCCCTAATAAAACTCCCTTTATAATATACCATGATTTGAAATCAATAAAATAGTTTTTATTAAATGTTTTGGTATATCTAGCTTAAATAACACAAGTAGAACAACATCTTCATCTGTACCCTGATTTTTCCATGTATTCTCCACAAATCTCTTCAAAAATATCTTTTTTGTCATCTGGCCAATCTTTAAAATTTTTTGGAAGTAAATATTTTTTGTTTATATTTAAAGCATCAGCAAGAATTTTAACTGTTTCTGAGCTATCGATTTTAATTTGGTTTCTTAAATCCAAAAAATCAATAATTTCCCAAAGACCCGTACAACCATTACTAAATATGTCTTCAAATCTAACTTTTATCCAACTGATATCCTCAGTTAAAGAACTTTCAATCATCTGGTTTCTCTTAACCCAAATCCAACACACACGTTCAAATCTCGACATGTTATCCCATTGTCCATAAAATCTGTCATCCAGGAAATCATTTGAATTAATGCCTTTCATTGGACTTTCATCTGAAAGAGCATAGTAACCTTTATTTGAAGGCCTCTTGCTGTAATATGACCGGACATAATCCTTACCATTCCTTATAATATAAACAAATTTAGCATTATTATAAAAAACATTAATCACTGGAATAAGACTTGACAAATAACCGTTAGACTCAATATAGAATCTAATATTGTTTTTATTTAACCTTCTGCATATGTGTAGACGTTGAATGTCAAATCCGTTTGATGCTTCACGAAAGGAAATATTACCTTTTATAAAATCTGTTCCAAGATAAAACATAGTGGGACTTGGTTCATGTAAAGACAATGTATCCTTACAATACCTGTTGAAAAATGTTGCTAAAAATTTCGTTCCAGTACGACCTGTACTAACAATAAAACTAGGTTCAATTTTACTCCAGCAATAATCTTTTAATAAACCAGCCCTACAAAAATCCTTCTTTAATGATATTGACCATATTTTTAATAAAGGCTTAGAGTTCGAAATTCTTCGCCGTAGTTTATTAATAAACATCTATAGGAGAAACATACAATGATTTAAAAAATATTTGCTCTATATCATGACATCCTCCCAAAATAAATCCATCTAAAGGTGGGGGTATCCGGTACAATAGCTTTTATTTTTGCATAAAACCTCTATTCTGTTTATAGGAGAAAAATCACCTGTAATTATTATATTCAAAGGATTATCGGAGTCAACATTATTCATCCTTATTTCTTTTTTGTTAATTTGATTTAAATAATTCATTACCATCATACCTCACTTTACGAAGAAACAATACTATAACATATATTTAATGTACTTTTGAAATTACTCTTTGATATTTACCTGTGTCAGATCTTTTTATCTGATCAACATATTCAACCTCTATTTGAATATGCTCTCCTAGTTCAGTCATCATCTCTTTCCTTAATTCTTCCATTTTATCTTTAGAACGGTCAATATCTCCAACTACTAAAATCACAATTTTATCTAATTCTTCCTGAATTACTTGATATTCTTCAACACCAGGAAACCCATAAAATTTCATTTCAAAATATCCAAAGTATATATTATTTCCATTAGGCGTAATAATAAAACCTTTTTCTCTACCAATAATGTTATCTATCAAAGATAAACCTCTATTACACCCGCATTTATCGATCGAAGATCGTCGAGCCATATCTTCAACTTCATATCGAATGAATGGCATACCATAATTATTGAGATTTGTGACAACAACAGAACCTATCTCGGTTGGGACGACATCTTCATTTGTATCCAATAGTTCTACGATTTGATTTTCCATCATTACATGTAATCCATTGTGCTTGGGGCATTCCATAGCTATTTGACTAACTTCTCTGCAGCCATAGGAATTTAATATGTGACATTTAAATACCTTTGCGAGTTTTTCCCTCTGATCTTCATGTAGTACTTCTGCTGTTGTAATTACACAAGAAATATCTGGGATATCTATTTGATGTTTGTCAATATATTTTGCAAGATAACATAGTATAGAAGGGTATCCTCTGAGAATAAAAGGTTTAAATTTATCAATGTATTTGATGAAAATTTCCAATTTTATATCATTTATTTTATTTGCATTCATAGTAACTGTACCATCTAAATATTTTTTTATTTGATAGAGTAAAGATTGATTACTTCTTATGTCTCTATGTGCTGACCATAACAATGCTGTTCGAGTTCCGTAATCAAATCCTGGGATAATATACCAAGCAAGAATTTTTCCTGCTTGGGCATAGTTTAGATAATTGTAGCATTGATAAAAAGTTAAAGGTTTTCCGGTTGATCCACCTGTATAATTTTTAAGTAAATTATTTCTGCTCTTTTTTATGGATATCATTTTATCCATGTTATTTTGAATTTTCTTCTTTGTAAGAACTGGAATCTTCTTCAAATCTTCAAGAGATTTTATATCATTTGGATGGACACCATTTTGTTTGAATAATCGATGATAATATGGAACATTCTCATAAGAATATTGCACTAATTGTTTTAATTTCCTAATTTGAATTTCTTTGAGTTTATCTTCTGGATAATACTGAGAATATTTTAGCTTTTGAAGCGTTTTAAAAAAGGCAAATCGTTTTTTCCTTATAAAATCAAGAGCAATAAATGACTTAAAGATTGAATTATTCAATGGTATCATAATATACTCCCAAGGATAACCTGAATTTTGACTTACCTAGAAATTGAGATATTATGTATGCGGACATTTATAAAATCTCCTATCTAGATGTAACCTTCAACAAAATTGAATTTGTCTTCTTTTTCTCATGATATAAACAATGTTCATTTATATTATCTTATTCTGTTTTTTAAGTGTTCTCCAAGTAAAGAAAACGAAAATCGGAACCCTAATTAAACCAACGACCAATGTTGAATAAGCTATACCTATAAGTCCAAAAATGTTAAAAAATATATAATTCAGACCAATGTTCAAAGTAGGGCCAATCCAACAAAGCTTTAAGTTCATTCTTTCATTATGTGTTGCCTGAAGAGTAATTGAAAATGGTATGGTAAAAAAACTAAAAGCCAGGTAGAAAATCAAAACAGATAATATCACACCAGACTCAGAATATTCTGCTCCAAATAATAATGTAATACCTTGCTCAGAATAGATAGATCCCACAACACCTAGTAATAAAATTCCGGAACTTAGTAAAAAAGCATATTTTAAAAGTTTTTTCCAGCTAACGATATGTTTACGAAACATTTTCACAGATATTGGAAAAAATGCAGTAGCCAATAAATTTCTAACACTCCCAAAGGCATGAATTATTTGATAGGCCACACCGTAAATACCTACATCTTCCGAGGAACCTAACCAAGATATCATTACCAAATCTATTCTGGTTGATAATAAAACTGTAAAAGATAATATACTAAAAATTAATGAAGATCCCAATATAGCCTTATCCCACTTTATTTTATTAAAGAATTTAAAACTCAAAAATCTTTTAGTTAGTCTATAATTAAGTATAAGAGTAAAAAAATGTGAAAAAAGAGTTATGGTAATTAACGTCAAAATTCCTAATCCCATAGATAAAAAAGCAATTGCAAGGGCAACAAACAAAATCCTGTCCAAGATATATAGTGCTGCGTTATACTGCATTTTTTCAGCAGCGATATAAATAGTTCCAAAAAAACCATTAAAAGAAGTATATATTAAAGTAAATGAAAAAATTATTATGTATAATTTCTCTTGTAATGTATAAGGCAGAACAGCGGAAGTAATTATGCAAATATTAATAGAAATGAAAGTAAAAAGAATTTTTATACCCATGATTTTTTCAAAATACCTCTCCATCTGATCTAAGTCTTTTGATCCTTCCCGTAATACAACCTTATTTAGTCCACCGAAAGTAATAATACTGAATAGTCCAACAAAAGCACCTACGGTTACATAAATTCCATAGCCACTAGGACCCAATAATCTTGCAATGTAAACGAATCCGAAAAAGTTAATAACCATTGACAAAAATTTTCCAATATTTAAATATGAAGCATTTTTTAGTCCTCTCAACATTTTTTTTGATGGCATAAGCAATTTGACGATATCTTTATATTTATTCATGGATCCTTCTTTTTTAATTGTAACAATAGAAAGAGTAGGTTACCTTTTCCAGGAGATAAATGTCGAAACCTTTCTTTTCGTAAAGAAAAACACCTTTTCCCGAATCTTTATTCTCCAGACAATTCATCCACTATCTAGCGATTATGACTCTTGATAAAAAAATTGAAAAACATACAATAACAATTCAGGAAAACATATACTTCATCAATATACAAAATAGTATTAGCAGTAAAAGAACCTAATCCAATCGGTCAGAACAATATCAATTTCTTTTCAACTTAATTCTTCATTTGTTTTTATGGCAAATTTCTAAAAAAAGTTTTTCATATTTCAGAACGTTTTTTTTAGAATCAAAATTTTTTTTCGCATATGTAGCAGCATTTTTTTCAATAGATTTCCTTATTTTATTATTTTTAAGAAGATAAACAATTTTTTCTGCAAATTTTATTGGATTATTTTCTACCAACATACCATTATAACCGTCTCTAATAACATTATTCATAGGTTCAATATCAGAAACTAAAAATGGTTTCCCTAAAGCCAAAGACTCCCTCATAACAGTAGAATAACCTTCAAATTCTGTGGGATGAGCTACAATTTCTGCAATTGACATGATCGCCAACACATCCCTATGAGGAATCTCGCCTAAAAAACGAATTTTTCGATGAACCCCGAGCTCATATGCCAAATCTTTCATCCGTTGAAAATTAGGTCCTTTACCTACAAGTAATACCTTCAAATTATTAATTTTCTCTAAAACATTTGGTACCGCTTTGATTAATATATCTTGTCTTTTTGAGTAATTTTTAAATGATTCCACACATAAAATTATCTTTTCATCATCTGATAGATTGTACTTAGATTTAACCTTTTCCAAATCGATATTTTTAAGTTGATTATAATTTATTCCAATGTCATTTATTTCGAATGGAGTATTTACTTTAAAACCCAACTCTTGAAAATAATCATAAGTTTTACCCTTGATGAAATCTGAGATAAACAACATCATATCGACTTCATTAAAAGTCCATTCAATTTTCTTTTTCAATGAAGGATTCTCAATTAAAAGGTTATACCATGCTCTTCCCGCAACTCTCTGAACAATTGGAACGCCGGATTTCTTTGCAGCACTAATCGATAGAAAAGTATCCGGGTATGTTGAATAAGTATGTATGAGATCAATGTTTTTCTTTTTTATGATTTTTTCAATCTGGTTTTTTTGCTGAATCATCACTAACTTTTCATTGTACTTTCTGATTAATGACAGGTTTTTATGAAATATTGGCATTAAAATATTTGGAAAGTGGTAGGTGGATACACCATTTACATTTTTTTTTACAGGCTTCCCCTTTTTAGTTGAATAATAGCAGGTACTATACCCCAAATTTGCAAGCTCTTCTGCAATAACTCGTAAATTTATCTCAGCTCCACCAATCCGTCCTTTAAATGATTTAATTTCTGAATATGGTGAATTTGAAGAAAAAAATAGAATATTCATTGATTTACCAGCTTTTCAAAAACCTCAAAATACTTTTTTCCAATTTTTTTAATGTCGTGGTTGTTAATAGCATATTTTCTAGCTTTTTTCCCCATTTCTCTTCGTTCATCTTCATTTTCTATTAAATATCCAACATCTTTAATTAACTGTTTAAAGCTACCAGAATGAAATCCCAATTTATGGCTTTTAATTAAATCATCTGGATCACTGTTCAATGCGACAACAGGGGTTTCTCTCATCCATGCCTGTATATATGTATTAGGAAAACCTTCAGTTATACTAGTATTCACGAATAATAAAGATTTTGATAATAATTCATTTGTTTTCTTAAAGGAAATCTCGCCTAGATAGCTTAAATTTGGTAACTTACTAGCTTTTTCGATTAGCAATTTCTGGTATGAGCTCCTATCCGGTCGTCCTGCAATTATGAACTGAACATTTTGTTTCTGATATTTTTCTGCAAGTTTTAAAAAAATCTCTGGTTGCTTCAATCTTTTAATATTAGCAATCCATGAGATTATTGGCGGATTCGCTTTTTTGAAAGGCGGTTTAGGGACATAATGTCCATTAGGTATTATTATACTATCGCGATTAAAGTTTTTTTGCAATAATTTTTGTTGGCGATGACTTTGAGCAATTATCAAATCAGCGTTATACATTCCATAAAAAGTAAAATTACCATTAATAAAATTGGAGGGATAGGTAAAAAAATTGTTATTTAATTTTAATATCCCAGCTTTACTACAATTACTCTCCATGCTTATTCCAAGAACCGACTTTTTATTATTTTTTTTACACCATCCCTTCGCCATCCCTATATAAGGCTTCCCTCCTCTCTGATAAATTAAATCAGGATTTATATCGTCTAGTAATCTTAATAATTCACGGTAATTCATAAAAAAGAATTTTCCAAAATTCTTATAAACATACTGTTTCATAGGATGTAATATTATTCCATGATCAATTCCTTGAAATTCTATTCTGTTAAAATTTGGATGCTTCATAAATAAGTAATGTAATTCAACACTTTCAGCTAATTCCCTACCTATGAAATAAGCTTGTAATTCTGCTCCGCCCTTGTAATATTTAAAATAGTTAGCTAATACAAAGCATATCTTTTTCATTATTACCCTATCACTTAAATCATTTTTCTAATAATATTGTGTCTTATATTGTACATTATTCAATTACAATAAATCTAATACGGTTCTAAAAATTTTAATTACGAAATCAAATTAAATTTCTTTCAAAAATGGGGTTACTATCTTATCTAATTCATTGATAGTGTTCTCTTTAAGATTTTCCTTCCATTTATAATTCTTGCTATCGATATATGACAAATCATCTATTCCTAACCTTCTTATATTTAGGGATAAAAAACGGCATATTAAATCAAGATATTCATTTGGTTTAGCACAAAAGTCTTCATATTTAAATTCCAATAAAATATCTCTATCAATTAATTTTTGTTTTCTTTTTTGCTTTTTAACCTCCTCTAGGTGTTTAACCCAACTTAGAGCAGTGAGCTTTATCAATTCATCAAAAGAACAGAAATATCCTCTTTTTCGATAAGCATCTGCGTGTTTTTGAATAGTAGCATATTCTTTTTTAGCCCATGAAAAAGCTACAGCTCTCCCATCTCGAATAATATGTATAAACCGTGCATCAGGAAATATTTCTAATATATCTGGTATTCTAAAGGTGTTCATCGGGCTTTTATTTATAAACACCTTTTTTCTTGATATAAATTGGTAACAACCAAAAACATTTTTTAGCTGTCTTTTATATTTCTCATTAAAATATTCCCGCCATACTTTTGTATATGTGATTGGATCGAACCAAATTGGTGGGCGATCAAGATTAGTGTTATACCAACGGTAACCCTCTGGGTCCCATATCTCATTAGCTTCAGAAAAACTACAAATATCTTTGTGATTTCTGAGCAATGTTGTCAACATTGTAGTCCCACTCCGACCGCATCCAATAATAAATAATGGATTGTGTATCCTTTTCTCAAATCTGCCTGGAAATTTTTTTCCCAATACTCCTGCCAGTTTCATTTTTCCGAGAATAATTGTTCTCTGATATATGTATCTTGTATTTTTCATCGTTTAAACCTAGTTTCAATTTTTAAATAATTTTAGCAATAATAAGTCTATATTCATATAAATTTAGTATAGTATCAAATTTTTTATTATTTTATTATAGAGACTTATATTTTTAATTTCCTAAGATTTTTCTATAAATAGATTTTAGCCTAAAATACCAAAAATAAAGAAGTTTTATTCTTATCTTATCCAATATATGAGATTTTATTTTTCCATAAGGTTTTTTCAAAATTTCTGTAGAAGATTTAATTCTATGGTAACGAAGTACACTTAGAACAATTTCTAAACACATTATCGCCATTTCTTTCGAATTATTTATGCCATTTTTCATATGAAGATGGAATTTAGGACTAGTTAACGTACCAATATCATTTCTTAATTTTGTAGATAGAAGATTTGGTGCAAATATTTTTTCAGATGTACTAAATTTTCCACTACAAAGCTTTTTCAGCTTTTTGTTTAGATCATTTTGTATTCTTCTGGTTTTTTTACTAACATAATATCCCTTGGGTATCCAATAGATCATTGCATTATTATTCTGAAATGTGAAAGCATGGAAATCAAAAAAGACAATTGGTTTTATTCTCAGACAATATTCCCAGATATTATAAGCTTCTGGACATTCATCTATTGAATTACCAAAAAATTTCCAGTGAAAATTGATTTCATTGATGTTTGAACCTTGCATTGCATTAGCAAAACCATCTGGATTTAGAATAGGTATCAATGAAAAGGAGTAATTATTACAAATTTCCTCCTTCCATTTATTATTGTTTGATATTTTCTCCATTATTGCGATAATAGCTACAGTATCTCGTTCAGGGGGATGAAATCCAGCTACAAACAAAATCGTGGGTTTATTTTTTATATCTCCATATTCATAGGCCTTAATACACCGGTTTTCAACAGTTCTCCCAATGATTATTTCTTTAGCATGTGATTTAGCTGATAAATCTTGAAATATCTTATTTACTCTCGAGAACCTTATGGGAGGAAAATTTGCTATATATATCAGTTGTTCTGCCTCTAGATGTACCGTAAAATAATATTTTCCATGAAAATCTGTTTTTCCATCAATATTATTTACCAATTTATATTCTTCATCAATATTGCCAGAAATCCATAATCTTGGCAGAAGATGGTGAAGATTATTGTTATTATTATTGTCACATTCTATAAAAATATTGTATATTTCATCTTTTTTGGATTGATTATGTAATCCAAAATGAAAATGTAAATTATAATCAAATTTTTTATTTCTAAATCCAAAGGTGGGTTTTTCTTTTTTAAGCTCCATATAAATATTATTGTCTTTTATGATATAGTTAGCAATCATTGCACCTTCAAACTTATCTAAAATCTTAATAATCCCCTTTTTTCCCATAATTTTTTCACACTAATTCTGTTTGATATATTACTGTACTCTTAAATATATTTATAAAAACTAACTTGATAAAATAAATACATCACCAATTTCCTTTCTTTATTAGTTTATTAATGGAGTTTTTAATTCTAATTCTTTCTCTAAACTCCAAACTTTCTTTTAAATAGTTGTTAATAAATTCTTTTGCAGTGTATTCTGAAAAATGCGGTTCTAAATATCTAATATGTGGCGAACTTAAATGTTTTAGAGCCTTCTTGTATTCTATATATTTTTTAGAAGGATTTTTCTTTAAATTTTCTCTCATAAAATTAAACCTCGGATGCTTTTGAATAAGTATTTTATAAAAGAAAAATGACAATGCTCGAAATTTACCTAACTCATGAAAAATATGTCCACCATGAAAATCCCATACACTACTTGCTTCATACCTCATCCAATTTTCAATTTTACTCCTTGCCTTGAAATAACCGCCAAATCGAAAACTCAATCCTATGGAATGAAACGACTCGCTTGTCAAATCGACACCATCAACCTTGTAAGATATCTTTTTATTTATTATTGATGCAATTGTAGGATAAAAGTCAACATGACGGATTATATTATTATTAACCTTATTTGTTTTTAATAAAGGATGGATGAATACTGTAGGAACATAAACCAATTCTGGGCATGGCGGGCGATTGTGGTATGTCAATCCCCCATATTCTCCCAGTAATTCACCATGATCTGATGTAAAAATAATTAAAGTATTTTGAATTAATCCTTTATCTTCCAATATTTCAATACGCTTTTTGAATTGTCCAATACTCTGTTTAATACCCTTTTTATATTGCATTATTAATTCTTCTCTTCCTTTTTTTCCATATTCCTTAAAAAATTCCGGACATCCTCCACCCATATACTCGCCCGAAGGGATTCCATAAGGGCAGTGTCCTCCTTTGTCATCCTCCACATAGATGAAAGGCTGTTCAATATTTTCTAGAGAAACACCCTTAGGATTGCCTAGTATCCTGTGAATATCTGATTCATTAGGGGGAAGGTCCGTCCATGTTGTTTCACACCATAAGGACGAATTATATCCATTAAATTCTAGGATACCCCTAATATTTCTAGGTAACAAATCCTCCCAAGTATGGACACCTGTCTTAGGTGGGTATAAACCTGAAATAATACTGGGAAAAGACGATGCGGTATATAAAGAAGATGCGACAGTTTTAATTGAAATACCTTTATCTAATATTGAAATGGGTGTATAGTCCCATCGTAAAGAATCACATACAAATATTACTATGTTTTTTATATCCTGTGATTTTAACTGATTTAAAATCATCTTTCCTCTATTTGTAAACTAACTATTTCAATATCTTCGTTGTCATATATAACTGAATTGTGATAATATATAGGATAGTTTATATTGAGGAATGTAAGTTGCTTTTGTAATTTTGGGGAAATTAAAACAAAATCAATTATTTTCCATATATAACCCCTATTTCTAAATCCAGAAGGATAGCCTGTTGGATATGGATTTTGAGCGGATGAGATGATGGATTCATTAGTAATGTGTTTGTCCATGAAGCGTCCTGCAATGTTTTCTACAGAATCTTGTATTCCTTTATCTCCTGCAATCGAAGAATTTACCATACTATTTGCTACGAACGCTGAAGGCGCTATTATAATAAATACAACTATAACTTTTAGCATGTGTTTAAATAATCTACGTGAATATTTTAATTGTCTCGCTAGAGGTAATGCTGCAATCTGTAAGGCTCTTTGACCAAGTACCAAATTTGCTAACCCTAATACAAACCAAGAGGCAGAACCAATTAAAATACTTATATCGAAATCGAATAACTTTCTTTTTTTAATTATATAATAAAGCAATCCAATAACGACTATAAGAAAAACTACAGTAATTATTACTCTTGATAAATTACTCATTAATTGATCAAATATTCTCGGTACTAAATGATAAAACTTTTGCACTTGATAACCCGCTTCACCAGGACTTCTCTGTGAAAAAAATTGTTGAAATGTCCTCCATGACTGACCCCCTGTAGCAGAGCTGGCTAGTGAATAATAATCACTATAATATGGAAATAACATTGATATAAATATTATTATCAGTCCATAAGAGATAAATTTAGATCTCTTCATTTCAACATATTCCAACCAATATATTTCAAAAATTATTGCCACTAGAAAAAATAAAAACATAAATGGATGACTAAATACTATTAGGGCATAAAAAATAATCATTAATAACAGAAATAACGGATTTTTTCTATTCCTATATTTCAGATAACATCCAAAAAGGATGATAAGGTAGAGTAATGCCAAAAATTGTGGTACAAATTGATCATTAATAAAATGCCAACCAAGTGTAAGATACAATGCTGGAGTAATAAAATATATTGTAGTAATTTCATCTCTATTGGTTCTCTTAAAAAAAAGGGAAAGAAGAAAAGGTAAAATTAACAAAAGCGAGAAGAAACCCAGATTAATCGTCTGAATTGAGCCTATGCCCAAGGTGGTGGAAAATACTTTAGAAAAAATAAAATATACGGGCCATCTGAAATATCGTGAAGCGCTAACGAATTTTTGAGCATCAATTTCTTGAGGGCCAATATGTGCGATAGATGACAAAATCTCTTGATATCTTGTACTACTTCCTATATCGCTGATTGTCGGATGGGAAAAAAAATAAAGACCCCAGGAATAAAAAAGGAAAAAATACAAAATAACACACGCCAAAGGCACTAATGGATTTTTACTATCTTTCGCAATTAAATATAACAGAAAGGGGGATATCAGCAATATTAGCCAAAAAATCACAGGTATTTGAAAAACAGAAGCAGTAGTTGTTGATATAGAAAGCGGCGAAATTTGTGCTACTGAGATAAAAAATATAGTTAATAGCCATATAAGCAATATCAATGCAATTTTTTTAACTTTATCCATTTTTAGCACTACCACAATAATTTTGTTTTGAGGTTAAATCCTACACCATATACTCAAATTATAGTTAAAACATATCTTTTCAAAAAAATTATATAAATAGGTATCATTTAAATATCCACTCTTGGAAGGGTTTTTAAGAATTCTTCAAATTTCCGAGCCATACAGTCCCATGTATAAAATTTCTTAACAATTTTTCTCCCTTCGCTACCCCTTTTTTTTAGCTCTTCTTTGTTTTTATACGAAAAAGTGATTGCCTTAGCAATAACCTTAGGATCACTACTCTCAATTAGAATTCCACAATTTCCTTTTTCAAAGATTTTTCTATGAAAAGGAATATTGGTCGCTATTACCGGTTTTCCAGCAGCTAGATATTCCAAAGTTTTCAAAGGAGCACTTACCTGCCACCATCTATTTTCTGGCGGGAGAGGAATAACACCTATATCAGAAATTTTAATATATTGAGTGATTTTATTATATTCTGTCTTAGGTAAAATTCTAATTTGTTCTTTCACACCTTCTTCCTCACTTAGCATTGATAGCTCTTTTATCTTATTTGTCGGCATTCCAATTATTAACAAGAAGATTTTCTTTTTTAGAGAAGGACTTAGCTCACTCATAGCTTTTATTAGATTTTCTATTCCTCTTGTTGGAGAGTAATCTCCATGATATATTAATGCAAATTCCCTACTTTTTACCTCAAAGATAGTATGTGGGTTTATGTCAATTTCATTGAAATCTTCAATAGAGACACCAGAGGACCACACACCTATCTTTTTGTTTTTTATATTATAAACGTCTCTAATCGTTTTATCTAACTCTGCAGTAATTGTGGTAATTCCATCTATTATGTATCGACTCAAAAATAGAGATACACTGAAAAAAAATGATTTTTCACAATCAATTGGTAATGTCCTAATATCCAATATTATGGGTATATTTAATATTTTGAGGGGAATTACAAAAGGAAGCCAAACCTTTGTACAATCAATAATAATCATGTCAATTGGTTTTCTATTGAGAATAACAGGAAAATAAGTAAAAACGATTAATCCAAAAAAAAGACCTGATAAAATAGGAAAGTTAATTGTAGGGATGAAGACAATATTTGGTGAAGAATTTTTTTTATCCCCAATTTTTTTCACCATATACAAAGTTACATTATGTCCTCTCTTCCGTAATGCCTCAGACATTTTTAAACGCGATGTCTTATGAGGCATATCCATTGAAATCTTACTAATCCAAACAATATTCATATTTTCACAAGCATTAATCTTTTGTTCAATTTGTGGTGCTGTCAACTTAAGGGGAGTTTTTCTTCTATTCCAACCATAACAAGTTTCGGTAAATCCAAGGAATTTTTTGCCCTCTTTCTAAAAAATCATTCCCATAAATACCCATCACTTATGGCAAACTTGACATTTCTTTCTCGTCGAAATTTGAAAGGACCAAAAGCATTCTAATTTTATTTATTTGAAATTTAAATTACTTACTAATGTTCACCAATTTTTCATATACATCCACAGTTTGTTTTGCAATATTTTTCCAGGCGAATTGCTCTGCGTATTTTCTAATTTTTTGAGTATCCCAATCTTTTTCAAGAGCCTTGATAATTTTTTCGGTTAGCTGTTGTAAATTCGAGGGTTTAACAAGTAGACCATATACATCTGATGTGATTATCTCAGGAATTCCTCCTACATCTGTTCCTACAAAGGGCAAACCAAGACTCAATGCTTCAAACATAACAGTAGGATTACCTTCATGTAAACTTGGTAACACAAAAATATCAGCTGAATTAAGATATAAATTAAGATCCTCCAATGATACAAATCCAACGAGCTTCACATGATTTTCAAGCTTGTTCTCATTAATCTGTTGTTGTAGTTGGTTCAAAAGAGGTCCTTGCCCGATGATAAAGCATTTAAGATCATTATATTTTTTTATGCAAATTAATTCCTTTGAGGAATTAATTAGATGTTTTTGCCCTTTTTTTTCAAATAAAAGACCGATGTTAAGGATAATCTTGTAATTTAATTGTAAATTCAATCTGTTTCTAGCTTCCCTTTTTTCAATAACTCTCAGTTTTTTAGGGTTATAACCATTTGGAATTACTGTGATTTTAGCATAATATTTTTTTCCAATTATGGATGTAATGTAATCTCTTTGTCTTTTAGAGACTACGATAAAATTATCAATTCTTTCTAAAACAAATCTTGAAATATTTGGATAGTTTTTTAAAAAAGATTCAGTTTGGGAATAATGAAAAGTTACAATTAGTTTAAAATTTAATATTTTTTTCCAAAAAGCACTAGTAATAGCTGGGAGAAAACCCCCAATAGGACCAGATGCTTGAACATGTACAATATCAACATTATTCGCATTTTTCAATAATTTAATTGATAATCCAATAGTTCTTTTGCTAATTTTAATAAAATAATCAAAGATCTTGAAATAAATATTATGGGGATTAGTTTTATAATAAAAAATTTTTACATTAAGATTTCTAAGATTTTCAACAAGCTCTTGAGTATGAGTTGCCATTCCACCAGTGGTCTTTGTTTTTATGGTTCCAACCATCATTATTTTGATTTTAAACACCCCTCAATGTATCATTTAATGTATTTTGTCCTCCCCTAAATATCAGATGTGTTGTAGGATCATATTCCAATTTTTCCATGCTTTTTTTTGTACAAAACGTGATAAATTTCTTTTCAAAAGGAGTTATTTTTTTCTTCCAACGAATGCCCGATTTTTTATCTATTCCCCTTCTTCTTTTTCCATCAATGCTTGAAAATCGTCCCTTAGAAGGAAATAGCATTTCTTTATTGTAGGTTAAACCTGTAAACTCGCATAATTCTTTTATTGTTTTTTCAGGATCTAAAAGAAGATCTTCATAATGAAAGAGAGCATAATTGCTATTACTTTTATAAGCGTTATGAACCCTTGCAGACCAATTATATTGATATACAACGAAAAGAGTCATAGCCTTTTCCAATAAATAACTAAGATAGGGGTATTTTGATTTTAACCTAGCGGTTCCACCAGGGTCATTTTTTTTAGACATTGAAATAGCCTTTGGATCCCTTGTGATATGTACAATTTTTGATTTAGGATACCATTCTAATAGTGTGTGAACATGATTGAAATAAACAGGAAATTTGATCATGTATCTTTGAAAACCAAGATGTTTTGTTGTTTCTTCTGTAATAGCTTTGAAAACACTTTCAATAGATCTATTAGATTCAGTGATTCTTTTAATAATTGCTTCTTTCAATTCTTCATCATTGTTTTTTCTTAAAGTTTCCCAGAAACCCCAACGTAATTCTAAAAGCCTTATTTTGGGTGGATGATCTGAAAATATGAAATCAACCATTCTCTTTATATTTTCATCTATTGATAAATTTCCAACGTATTTACGGAGAAAAAATGGGAAATCTTTTTCCCAAGGCCATAAAAACTGCATCTCCCCATAGACAGCTAAATCACCATTTTTTTCTAATATCCTTCTCCAAAGCGTGCTACCGCTACGTCGTATACCTACGATAAATATTGGACTATCAATCCCATTCATAAGAACTCTATCTTTTTACTCTATAGTTTGTAAATAATATTAATATTATAAAATAATTGAGTTTATTTCTTTAAATTTCAATGTCTTATTGATAAAATCTGATGAATCAGAATCCATCTTTTCCATAGATTTTTCATTGCTGAGTATATATATGTAATTCTCATAGCATTCATCTTGTGTTTCAATTTTTAAAGCTTTTGATTCCATTATTGTACCATATTTTGGTGAAAAAAATGATCTTTCCTTAATGATTTTTTTATCAGAGAAAATAAATACTATTTCATTGTTATTTTTAAGGACCACATTTTTATCGTTTTTCCTTAAAATTTTTACTTCAGGATGTAAGTGTAAAAAACTTTCAAATTTATGTATTTTAGAGTCACCCTTTACAAAATCATATATGACAAAACCCTCTGGAAACTGAATAATAACCCGGTTATGAATTAATGGCTTGTATCCAGTGTGTGACGCCCAAATATAGTTAATCGTTTTATCGTATGTCCTATAATCTACTAGTTTTGTTTCTGGCCTGGGATACAGTTCAAACAATCCAGATAGATCTGCAGGATTTTTCCCATCGATTGTAATAGTGTTATGCATGGAGATCCCCCTGAATTTGTTCCTCGTCGCATCATCTGAAAAATAAGTATACGTCCCTGGATCAACGATGAAGTACTCTCCATTCTGCTCGTAAACAATACTCAACATATCTAGGTGCCTATGCCCTGCATGCAAGTATTTTTCTTTTTGAGCTGAAGTAATAAAAAGCAGATAGCCGTTTTTTGTTTTGAACAATCCATATCCACTATCCTCATAAACCTTGAAAGAAGATTCGATACTCGAAGTAGATCTATTACTCTTTTTCTTTCCATTAAAGAGCCAAAATACTAAGTCAGAATCATTTTTTTGTCTAAAATCACCTCTTTCGAATAAAACATTTCCAATACCCAATATGTCCGATATTTCATCATATTCTTCAAAACCTAGTTTAATTACTATTCCTTGATCTTCATCCCCAATCATAGGAATTATGCAATTTTTCATAGAAATAAAATTAAGACATTCAAACATCCCCTCTAATTTATCAGAAACAGATTTTGGAACATGATAACCATTTTTTTTCAATAATATAACTGCAAAAGATAACAATTCAGTTACAAATTTATGATAACCTAGACTATGCTCCCATAAAAAACCATCATAAAATACCTGTCTATCAACCTCTTTTTTTAATTTCTGTATAGCAAAATTTACCCAATATCCCGACTCTTTAAATTGAGGAAAAGATAAACCTATAAGAATTAAACCTGAAAGCTCAGCAATAAAATGATTATTGTTAATAATCCATTTATCAGAATTGAAATTTCTAATGAATTTTGCATGTTGATAGATACTTTTCAAAATTTTATTGTTCAAAGCTGGTTTTAAACTATTAGAACCAAGAATAAAGTGATATGCAAAAATCCAGGAATACATACGTATAGCTGCTTCGATCCCCTCCATCCAATTTGTTCCCTTAAAATATGGGTTTTGATCTATCCATGATTCGATATATGATAACACGCTTCTGGCATATTTTTCGTTATCAGTCAAAAAATATGCTATACCTAAGAGAGGTAAAAATTGCATTCTATTTAGTTCCCAGATATATTTTATATCGCCTTTTCTATCTGAACCAAAATAATTAATTTTTCTCGGAGGGACTTTTGCCGGCCATCCAACACCCTCGATTGAATGCCAATTTTCAAATTGAATTTTTTTTCCTAAAAATTTAAAATCACCATTTACATACTCTTCAGCTACTTTTAATATCTTGTTATAAGATTTTGGGAACCTTTTTTTATAAAGTTCTGATAAATTTGTGTCAAATGGATTAAAATAAAATGTGTTTATACATCGTTTTTTTAATTCATTCAATACTTTTTCTTCATCGGTATAACCTAAAATAACCTGATTTAGGTTGATAACATTATCTTTTGAAGCTAAGATAAAATTCGGAGTTTTTATAATCTCTTTAAAACAAAAAGTAACAACCTCTTTCGATGGACGTCTCTTCAATCTCTGAATTCTAGAAAACCACAAATCGAAACTACTCAAATATACCCCTCCTGATAATTGCTCACCAGAGTCAAAATCTATGAGTTTAGTAGTAAGTCTAATATATTGGCGAACTAGCAATAAAGATGCCATAAATCAATGATTTCAACGGAATCAGGTAACTCTTTGATAAGCTTCTTTACACTCTCCTCTTTAAACTCGTTGTGTTTTGTAGCGACAATAATCGTGTCAAAATTCTCTGAAAGTGCTTTTTCAAAGGAATGGGAAACTACAACATTATCAGAAATTTCACGAGGCAATTTCGTATAAAGATTATTATCAAGAAATGGATCATACACAACCACACTACATCCCTTTTTGAGCAGCCTCCGAATGATTTCTACTCCATGACTAAAGCGATAATCATCAATGTTATCCTTGAAAGACAGACCGGCAACTAAAACCTTTTTTCCTTTAATTTCCTCGACAACCTTTTCGAAAAGCCAGTCGTTGGCCCTTCTACCGTAGTACCACATCGAATTAAATCCTCGTCGTCGAGCAACTTTCTCAAATGATAATTCTAGAAGATAAGGGTCTTTCCCAAGACAGTATCCACTCACTGGTCCAGGACAGGGAATTTCATTACGTTTATACCCTAGATTTGCTGATTTAATAGCCTCCATCACATCAATATCATTTTCCTCTGCAAGAAATGCAAGCTCATTCGCAAATGCAAATCGTGTGTTTCGCCAAGAATTATCGATGAGTTTAATAAACTCAGCGGTCTGCGGATTTGAAACACGAATAATCTCGCCACCTACCCTTTCAAAGAAAGAACGTACTTTTTCAAATCCATCATCATTATATGTGCCAACGATTTTTGGAAGGGCACGTTCTTCTATAATTGCTCTTCCTTCCATAATTCGCTCAGGTACAAACGAAAACCAGAAATCTTTTCCCTCTTTAAGCCCTGTTTTTTTCTCAATGAAGTCTTTAACGCCATCAGATGTTCCTATAGGAAGCGTCACCCTCAAAATAATCGTTTTACCACGTAAACCAGTTGCTATAAGTTGACCAATGACTGAGTAGAGGGTAGAAAGATTCGGTTTATCAGGGTATTTCGCAAAACCTGTCCCAACAGCAAGTATAATATATTCTGCTTGCTTCAAATCTGATGCTACATCTTCATCCTGATGTTTTGGGAAAAAATTCTTATTCAAATGCTTTGTAAGCAACTCTTTCAAACCTGGCTCATTAAAGATCGTTCTCCCTTCATTGAGACTATTAACCAATCTCTCATTAATATCCACTCCGACAACATTGTAACCACTATCTGCACAAACCAACGTAATTGGAAGCCCTATCCGTCCTAATCCAAATATACAAATTTTCATAGTATCACTCGACGTAAATACTTTTTATTTTATCTTAATTTTTGAAATTGTTTACTAACTATATTCAAGTTTTGGAAATAATTTTGTCCAAGAATGTATATATCTTCTTCTTAATTATTGTTGGATGATATTCTTTTTCTATCAATTTCTTCACATTTAGACTAAGCTCTTTTCTCATCTGAGGTTTATTGACAAGAATTTCTATCGCCTTAACAAAATCTTCATTTACATGATCCGTTATTATAGCGTTTTCACCATTTATTAATCCCATCCCTTCAGCCCCTTTTTTGGTAGTAATTATTGGAAGACCAACTGCCATATAATCAAAAAGTTTCAATTTTGTTCCTTCCCCTTCTTCTAATGGTACAACGGCAATATCACATGAAGATAAAAAGTCATACAAATTTTTCACGAAACCTACTGAAATAAAGTTATCTTTTTCAATTATAGGAACGCCATTTCCTGCAACTATGAATTTCAAGCTTTTCTTTTCTTTTAGCTTTTCAGCCAGATATGAATGAATTATATTTATTGCATTCCTATTATGTGTAGCATTATAGGTTCCATGAAATACTGCTAATATTTCATCTTTATGTTTTTTATATTGCATTGTAGACTTTGGAATAACTTTTGGAATATTAGCTCCTAAGTTTATGACAACAATTTTTTCTTTATTGCAAGAATATTTGTTACAAAAACAATTTTTATTTTCTTTACTCACCGCTATTACATAGTCAGAATATAATACTGCCAATCTTTCAATAATAGAAATATATTTACAATAAAATAATTTTGCAATCCACGGCAAATTTTCATCTTTTGCAATAATTTTTGAGTACTCTGTTTCTACATTATGTGAATTATAAACTAAAATAGAATTTAATTTTAAAATATTCTTAATAATTATATATGATATTGGAATTCCAAATGGAAACGATATGATTACTACTGATGGAATATACTTTTTTAGGATATTTACTAATTTGAAAATGTAAAACGGATTTATATCTAAAAATAATGATCCTAATCTCAAATTCCTAACTTTAATAGATGAAAAACTATTGAAAGTAATTTTTTGTTCTTGTTCTTTTTGATTTGAAAACCCATTATCTGGTTCAACTATTATTGTATTATATCTCTCTGAGACAATTCTCCCCAGATAGGAAATTCTTCTTTCAAAACCATAGCTTACAGATCCTGATAACTTAACTTTAGAATGAGGAGAAATCAAAAGAATTAAAGGTCTATTATTTATTTCTTTTTTCATTTTTTTAATTTCCTAAGATAAATTTGTTTTAATTTTTTCATATTGTTACTATTATATATGGTAAATGAATAATAAGGGTTTTGCTCTTCCTCAAATTAAGACATCAAAAAACCTCCTATCATCCAATCAACAAATGATCGTCAATTCAGCTTAATAGATAAAGGAATCAATACTATGTGCGTTAATATTGCAATATTTTTTCACAATTTTTTTAAACAGTTCTTTTTGTGGAAAACCAGTTATACCATAAGTATCATCAAACCACTCATGTGAGGCAAGTTCTTTTGCTATAAGACGTTTCTGAATTTGCTTGATAGAAAACCGATTAGCTATTTTGGAAAGAATGTTCATCCAATAACCTAGTTTATGAGCATTGTCATCTGAAATATTTTTTACAACTCCGCAATGGACACACCATGGATGCAATTTTATATCTGTTCCAGAATAATCGCTTGCAGGTAACCATACTCGCCTTTCCCTACCGCAGTCCCTATGAGAACATTTTGCCATAAGTGTTTCCCATCCTCCTCTGCCATCTTTTTTTATTAGATAATGTAGGGATATTAAAAGTTTGTGATTTTTTTTCTTGAAGAACAGTACTAGCATTACTGTCAGCCAAATCGGTACCTAAATTCTCTTTAATCATCAGTCTTTTTCTCCTCGTAAGTATCTTTCTGGATTGCCTTGAATAGGAACCAGGCTCAACATTAAGATAAATTATGTCTAGAAAAATACCTAAAAGTTTCATGTTAATCCTTGTTTACCTTTTTGCACTTGAAAACAACAGAACCACCATCAGTATATGGTTTTCCAGGATCAACACATTGCAAATACGCACAATCTTTATCTTCCTTGGTGGTAAGACCAAGTTTCACTGGACACCAATTATGTTCCAAAACTGTGGTGTAATGTAATATTGTAGATAAAGCATGTGTGCATAATGCATCTGTCTTATCCAATACGATTTCAGGATCATCAACCGTGATTTTCTCGCCTTTTTTATAAACCGGACAAAACCCTTTTATCTGATGTACTTTAATTTCTAACATGTTAACTATGTTCTTCTACGGATCGTTTAAGTATGCGAGGGAGGGTATTCAATACCAGTCCCATAAACATTCCTAGAGCACCAATAATCAAAAAAATACTTACCATGATGGCATAAGGAATTAGGAAAACATGAGTTTGATTATAATACTGTAATGTTAGAATACCAAAAAAAAGCCCAAGTATAATAAGAATAAAACCAGGGACACCAATAAATAGTAAAGGACGTTTCTCAGCAACCAGCCAGACAACATATCTCAGTACAGAAAAAGCATGTGACGCAGGATTTTTAGTGGAGGTTTTCAAATTTTTATATCTACATGAAATATGTGTATTAACAACATTTAAACCTAGTTCATGTGCCTTAATCAGTTGCTCACTTTCAGCACTAAATGCATCTCCATTTAATCTTGGGGTAATGCATTTCACTGCTTTTTTGTTAAAAGCACGGAAACCACACTGGCTATCAGTTACAAATCCACCATTACCAAAACCAGTAGTATAATCTAGTATTCTTTTACCTACTCTACGCCATTTAGGCATCTCCGTACTTTTACCTGATCTAAAACCTATTGAAATATCATAACCATTATTCATTATATTCCCTAGAACAGTTGGTATCTCAGATGGATTATGCTGACCATCGCCATCTATGGTAACCACATAATCAAAACCGTTAGCCAATGCATATTTGAAACCAGTTTTAATAGCTGGACTTTTCCCTCCGTTTCTTTTATGAGAAATAACAGTTGCCCCTGCCTCTTTAGCTATTTTTGCTGTATCATCTGTGCTTCCATCATCAACAACCAAAACTTCGTTCACATGACGTTTAGCCTTTAATACGACACTACCTATTGTAGCCTCCTCATTATAACAAGGGACCACAGCAAGAGTAATATTACCTGCTTCTTCCTTCATTTTATGCCTCCCCGGGTACATATATTCTTTTGCTGTACCCTGTTTTATTATTGGATTGACCCAATATATTATTACCAATATTTAAACATTTGGCATGAACAAAGCATTTTTAAAATCTTAACGAAACATTTATATTTTATTTGCAAGTGAATAATTACATACATATGCAGATACACTCGAAATCCTGCCGCTTCCCAAATCTTTCAATCACCAAGAATCTCCAATGATAAATATACATCATTTATCAATAATGAGCAAATGGTTTAAATTCTCTTGACAAATTATCTTTATGAATGGAGGATTCAACAATCGGAAAAGGAAATAAAAGAAAAAAAGAGGTAAATGTTTTTAGATGTCCCGGGTGCCATACAATGATTACTTACGAGGGTGAACTAGGCCAAAAAATAAAAGTCGAATGTCCTAATTGTGGAAAAAAAGGCATGATTGATTTTGATTTGAGGAAACCTAAAAAATTTTTACCATCAACAAAAAGTAAATCAAAGGATGAAAATCTTTCATCTGAAAAAAACCAAATATTAGCTTATGAAACCCTAGTAGAAAAAACAATGTTTCAGTTCTCAGAGAAAATAACACTAATAAAAATCATATGGATACTATTTTCATTCTTCATAACCGTAACAATAACATCTTTATTCTTCATAGCAGCAAAAGGAGGTAATGTATACTTTGAGTTGTTGTATGTTTCGGTATATATTGGAATAATAGTAGTGAGAGAAGTAGCAGACGAGTTTATTCCCAATCATTTAAAAAAAAAGATAAACATTATCACGGGTGGATTCATAGTCGTGTTTGTTGGAATAGCAATAAATGAGATAATCAGCCTCGTGTCTAAATAAAACTCTGGTGAAAACATGAAAATCGTTTTAAATAGGCCCATAGTAGATATCTTCATTTGTCTAATGTGGAGTCTAATTTTATTACCTATGGCCTTAACAGATATACAGGGAGCCATACGAATCATTCTAGGTTTGCCTTTTCTGTTATTCATACCTGGATACCTGCTGAGTTTTGTCCTTTTCCCATTTAGAAAAACAAAAACTACCATAGACAATATTGAACGATTAGCACTTAGCTTTGCTCTTTCCCTGGCAATTGTTCCTATCATCGGCCTTGGTCTAAACTACACACCAGAGGGTCTCCAACTTGAACCCATTCTTATCTCACTACTTGTGTTTATCATCGGTTTTGGAGTGATAGCCCTTTATAGATGGCATCTTACTCCTCCCCAAGAAAGAGTTATCACAACGCTAAATATCTATCCTCCAAAACTTGGAAAAAACCTTGATACAGTTCTCACCATACTTCTCGTAGCGTCCATTATAATTGCTCCCGTCTCATTAACATACGTAATACTCACTCCAAGAACAGAGGAAACATTCACCGAATTCTACATCCTAAGCCCAGATAGCACAGCTGAAGGTTACCAAAGAGATCTAGTGATTGGAGAAAACACTAGTGTAATTATAGGAATTGCAAACCACGAACATAAAACTATCAATTATACTATTGAAATATGGCTTTTAGACCTATCTATTGTCTATAATGAGACAACATTTGAAGACGAAATAGCATACAATCATTTATGGTACATGGCAAAAATGAACGCTGTACTAGATCATACACCAGCAAATATAGATAAATTATGGGAACCACAGTGGGAGCACAACTTCACCTTTAACATAACTAGAAAAGGAGACTTCAAACTATTATTTTTATTGTTTACTACACCTACAGAAAATTATTCTTTTGAAGAGAATTATAAAAATATTACAGATCAAAAAATCAACGGCTCATATAGAGCAACTAACTTATGGCTATATGTATCTAATCTTCCTAAATTATATGATGTATCGATTATTCCCTCTTCAACGCTTCAGGGTGGTTTTGTAAACATCTCTTGCAAGGTATTTGATGCCGATGGAGTAGGCGAGGTCTCCTTGAGAATACGTGATCCAGATAACCATTTGGAAATAATTAATATTACTAAAAATAAAACGGGCTATCTATATTATTGCAATAAAACCTTTACAGTTGCTGGAAGGTACGAATATCACATATGGGCCTATGATACCACCAATAACCTTAGTAAATACACAGATCACTTCTATATTGCTGACATCCCTAAAATCCTAGATATATGGGCGTCTCCCACCTTGGCTCATAAAGGACGTTTTGTAAACATTTCTTGCATGGTATACGATGCTGATGGAGTAGGCGAGGTCTTTTTGAATATCACGTATCCAGATGATATTGCACAGAATTTTTCAATTATTGACAATAGAACTGGTTATTTATATAATTACACATACAGTAGTAATAAACGCTACCTGGTTGAAGGCATTTATAGCTATTACGTCTGGGTGAATGATACAAGAGGCAATACAAATCTATCTGATGTTAAACAGTTCTCGGTTGTTTATCAATAGAAAAACAATAAACAAAGATTTTATCAAAATCTGCCATTTCTAATAGTTTGGTACTTTTAGTAACAATTTAAGATATATGTTTATACTAGGATTGGGAGGTAATCTTACAATGTTTCCAAGAACAATCGGTAACTGAGTTTAAAACTTTTTATTACCTAGAAATCCTCTAATCTTACTCGTTTGAGTATGTTAGGCATAACGTTTAACATCAAACCCATAAACATCCCAAGAGCTCCAATGATTAAAAAAATACTTACCATAATAGAATACGGAATTAGGAAAACATGAGTTTGATTGTAATACTGTAATGTTAGAATACCAAAAAAAAGCCCAAGTATAATAAGAATAAAACCAGGGACACCAATAAATAGTAATGGCCGTCTCTCAGCAACCAGCCAGATAACATATCTAAGCACAGAAAAAGCATGTGACGTAGGATTCTTAGTAGAGGTATCCAAATTTTTATATTTACATGAAATATGTGTATTAACAACATTTAAACCTAGTTCATGTGCTTTAATCAGTTGCTCACTTTCAACACTAAAAGCGCCTCCATTTAGTCTTGGGGTAAGACCTTTTATTGCTTTTTTGTTAAAAGCACGAAAGCCACACTGGCTATCAGTTACAAATCCACCGTTACCAAAACCAGTAGTATAATCTAATATTCTTTTACCTACTCTACGCCATTTAGGCATCTCCGTACTTGTCCCATGTCTAAAACCTATTGAGATATCATAACCATTGTTCATTATATTCCCTAGAACGTTTGGTATCTCAGCTGGGTTATGCTGGCCATCGCCATCAATGGTAACTACATAATCAAAGCCGTTAGCCAATGCATATTTGAAGCCCGTTTTTATACCTACACTCTTCCCTTTGTTCTTCTTATGCGAAACAACAAGTGCTCCTGCCTCTTTAGCTATTTTTGCTGTATCATCACTACTTCCATCATCAACAACCAAAACTTCGTTCACATGACGTTTAGACTTTAATACGATACTACCTATTGTAGCCTCCTCATTATAACAAGGGATCACAGCAATGGTATTTTTCTCTAGGGGATGATTTTTTGAATGCTTTTTTAACCGATCTTGATATCCGCTCATTTTTTTTAAACCTCACTATCAATTATGTTTGTCAAAATGCTATTTAAAAGATGTTGTACAGATGTTATCCGATTTCTTTTGATAATTTCAAATCAAAAATGAACGAGACCCTAGCTTGTCACTAGAGATTTAATAATCTTCTTTTTATGATTAAAAAAGTAGTATTTTTTAGAAGAGCGCCACTCCGATTATTGCAATTAATCCAAAAATTTCTATTGCGGTGGCAAATTTATAATCATAATCTGTTAAATCTATTAACAATGGTGATTTCAATTTATCATCAAATTTCTCATTTAATTTATCTAATTCTTTTGTTGCAAATTTATGTTCTTTATTTATTACTCCCTCCTCTGTATTACTCAATATTGTATCTATTTGTCTTATCATGGACACATATTTTTTATCCTGCACTTAACAATCAGCCCCCATGTTCCCCACAAAGATTAGTGGAATAACACCTTACAAATTTGGATTTAGGTTTAATTGTCTTTTTCGCAGGTAATAATGTAGATGAATATGCAGATAGCATCAAATAAAAAATGTGTTTTATTATTTGGATGAAAAATAATGTGTTCTATCCAAAAAACAACCGATGCGTACCTCTTAACACCTATGTTACAAATTGATAAAAGAATATTTATATAATGAGAGTATTAATAGATTGAAACTTAGGGTGAAGCAAAATGGATTATAATGCATTAATAGCATTACTTGATATACTTATTTACCCTATCGCATTCTTTGTTTTCGTAATTATTATAAAAGTTGGATTAAAGAAACGATGTGGTGGTGGTAAGACACTTATTGCTGGATTTGTGATATTTTTTTTCTTATCTTTATTCACTTTATTAATAGTAGATGGTGGTGTAAATCCTCCACTTGATATAAGCTGGAAATATATTGAACTCCCTATTGGTGCAGGTATGATTGGATTGATGGCTTTTGCTGTGTTATATATAATTGGAAAACCTATTTACGATAGAGTTAAGAAAAAAAATATCATAACTGAGAAAAAAGATGACTCAGGGGAATTAAAAGAGCCATTTTAAGTGAAGATTGGATGATTTTAAACTACATTTTTCCAAGAAATATAAGGTAACAAGGGAACATTTTATAAAGAGAAGCCTTATAAAAATGTGGATTTAATGCCATGCCTGGACTTTCAATTCATCTGATAGCTGGATATACAATGTTACTTATCGGCAGATATTGCTATAGAAACTACTTCACCGACGATAAAACCAAGGAACTAATGCTTCTTGCAGCTGTCTGCCTATTTTTTAGTATTATACCTGATTTCTATTTAGGTATATATTATACAGCCCATATCTTCCCGAGAGAGACACTTATACCATATCACAATTTAACCCATCTCGTACTTTTTCCAGTAGCTATTATCGGTCTTTTAATCTTAAGATTTTTCATCAATACAAAAAGAAAGCCTATATGGATTATGGGATTATGGTCAATTCTTCTACATATAACAATGGATTTCTTTATACCTTCAACTAGTGTGTTAATTTAAGTCATCATTTACAACTTCTACAGAATCAAAAGAAACAACGATATGCCCTCCATCATCTACGTGATACAATGTTGGATCTATTTCTTCAGATGGTTCTACAAGAATACTATTTATCATTCCCGTTTTCTTATCTACCAAAGAATCCCTTAAAATCCCTAGATACAAACCATCCTTACTCAAGACTTTTTTCCCTCTAATATCACTCTTAGATACCTTTTCAACTTTATCTTCCTTCATTACTAAATACAGATAAATTAAACCAACCAAACATATCATCCAGATAACGATAAGAAAAGCTAAATCA
The DNA here is from genome assembly GCA_030619765.1 of Thermoplasmatota archaeon. Lineage (GTDB taxonomy): Archaea > Thermoplasmatota > E2 > DHVEG-1 > DHVEG-1 > JAGLML01. Next base: position 19,451 of record JAUXAU010000006.1, on the reverse strand, counting down.
GCATATTGTTCCCCATATCTATTGACATGAATGGTTACAGATTTACTCTCACTAAAAAACGCAAGAATCGTTCTATACGTAATTATAAATAAACTACCTATACCAACAAGATATCCAGGCACAATAAGTAGTTTATATTTCATTTTAATCCACTTACGAATAGGATAATTATTATTTAAATTTCTGGTTTTATATTTATCGACAATTTTTAGTTCATATTCTCTTGATTTAAGCGATATTTGTGAACCCGTCTATGAATATATGCATAGTAACAGATGCAGATAATCCAAACAATAAAGAAGTATGGAAGATGTAGCGGTCTGGCCATTTCCGTTTGCGCGATGATAAAATGGTCCAGGTCAATGAGAGTACCAGCCAACCCATAAAACAAGAAAATAAGAAGTGCGTACTTTCGCACCTTATTATTTCCTCCAAAGACCAAGTTGGATACAAATCTTCTGGTTTTCCAATAAATCTTTCTAAGAATTGATGTATAAAATCTTGCCATATCATTATTTCCCCCGCTATCTTCTTTTACAAACTGAGCAATACTTGCTCCTTTTAATTACAAAATTTCATAATCTCTGTTTCTTTAAAAACATATCCTTATAAATCCATGTTTTCACCTAAGCATTGAGTTAGGATTTGAAAAACATATATTCAAATTGAGTGTTATAATAAAATGTAAACTTGCAGAGTAAAAAAACTGTGATAATTTTAATTTTTTTTTTGGGTAAGAACTGGCAAAGATACCTGATAACAATTGTACAACAAGTCCTTAATAAGCGAACTAGCAAAATAAGGAGTAATAAAAATAAAATGGTGTGGATGTTATGTTGAAAAAAGATGTATTTGGAAAAAACAAAAACAGTTTAGTTAAAAAAACAGCTATTTACGCAATAGCAATGATTCTCATAGCTGGAGCATTTGTTCCTATTGCAAGTTCATGTCATACTCCTGGTATAAGGATTATAAAAACAGGCCCAATCTTTGGCTATGTAGGAGATGAAATCTCGTATTACTATAACGTCAGCAACACAGGAGATGTACCCCTTTACAACGTTAATGTCAGTGATGATCAGTGCGGTCCAGTAAGCTATGTTTCCGGTGATAAGAACGACAACGGCAAACTTGATACCAATGAGATATGGACGTTTACCTGTACCTACACACCTAGGGATACTTTCCCAGAACCTCTGGTAAACACCGCCATAGCTTCTGGTGTATGGAAGAAAAAGATGGTGAACGCCTCAGACGAATACACTTTGTATCCATTCATTTTAAGTAAAAAGGTACTTCTTTACTGGGAAGAGGAGAGTATTGATTATAACGATCCAGACACCCAGTTCACAATTAACATGTCAAAGGGCGGAGAAGTCCTTGATATCTTTACAATCAGTGAATCTTCTATAAAGCGCATCTGGCTAAGCGAGGGCACCTATCAGTTCTGTGAAATCGACCTACCTGATGGATACGAATCTGCCTATGGTTGTATCTCTTTTACAACTGGAGAAAACTACCCTGATTTTACCCATTTCAACATAATTACCTTCGATCTTGCCATCGAAAAAAGCGGGCCAGAGTATTGCCTTCCAGGCGACAATATCACTTACTACTACCAGGTAACCAACGATGGACCTGCTAGCGTCACACCAGTAGTTGAAGATAATGTATGCGGAACGCCTATCTTTACTGGTGGAGATACTGATGACAACGGCCTTATCGATCCAGATGAAATCTGGACCTATGAGTGCAACTACACAGTCGTTGAGGAACCGGGTAGCTTTATTACTAATATAGTGAATGTTACCGATGCTGAAGGTGCAGATCGCTCCCTTGATCAATGGTGGCTTGGTGGAGATCGAAACCTTAGCAACAACATTGATGACTGGTCAGTCGAAGTGATTTATGAGCCAGAAGAACCCGAAGAACCTGAAGAGCCTGAGGAACCTGAGGAACCTGAGGAACCAGAGGAACCTGAAGAACCCGAAGAACCCAAGGTTACAACCCATAGCTCAAGCAACATTATGTCCGGAAATTCTCCCCCAGTTGCAAATGCAAGTGGCCCATATTATGGAGTAATTGAAGAAGAAATTGAATTTGACGGCTCAGAAAGTTATGATCTAAATGGGGTAATAACACAATATGGCTGGTCTTTTGGAGATGGAAGCACTGGATTTAGTGAAGTGATGACTCATACATACACAAAAGGTGGATCATATCTGGTTACATTAACAGTAATAGATAATGACGGATCTTCAGATATTGACAAAACTGTAGTTTTTATAAGTGTACCAAATAGACCTCCATCAATTCCAAAGATACTTGGCCCTACAACTGGTAACAAAGACACTAAATACTCCTATGTGACTGGATCTACAGATTTAGATAATGACGAAATAAACTATATTATTGACTGGGGCGATGGTTCCACCGACGAAAGTGGATTTTTACCAAGTGGACACTTTTTTTCCATGCTTCACAGCTGGGCTGAATCAGGAGAATACAACATAACAGTAACAGCATCTGATAACCAATCGTCATCCTCATCTGAAATGACAGTTCATATTGAAGAAAATATCTTAGCGGATAACATAGCAATTGTTCTCTTAGGTATACTAGCACTCATAGCTCTAATGATAGCCCTGATGTACGATAAAAAAGGCAAAAAGAGGAAGTAAAAAACCATAAAACACCTCTTTTTTTATTTTTTCAACTCTTTTTGTTATATCTTATAACCAAGGAAAGATATATAAACTAAAAATATATGTATGAAAATATGATACAGTTGTATCAAAAAATCAAACAACTGGATGTTCTTACATTATTTCTTAAAAACCCTCATTCAAGTTATTATCTACGAGAATCCGCTAGAATCTTAAAAATGGATCCGATGACTGTAAAAAGAGCCCTTGCTCTTCTAGTTAACGATGAGTTATTAACTAAATTCGAAGAAAAAAACAGAATCTTATACGAAGCTAACATTGAAAACCCAGCTTTTCGTCACCTAAAGATATCATACAATCTCTCTTGTATACAAGAAAAAAAAGTAACTGATTTCCTTCTACATCGAATGAATACAGTGACTTCGATTATCCTTTTTGGAAGTTTTGCAAAAGGCGAAAATGACGAAGAAAGTGACGTAGATATACTCACTATTTCGTTAGCAAAAAATAAACCTACTGCAGAACTCGCTAAACGTCTAGGATGTGATGTTAACCTTGTAAATTTCAGCCCTGCACAATGGTCAAATCAAGCAAAAAAAAATAGAGCATTTTATCTTGATGTAATTCTTGATGGAATTGTTTTATATGGGACAAAGCCAGTGATAGAATGAGAACAAGTGAATGTTTTAAAAGACAGTTACCTCTCAGCTCTACCTTTATGCTTCTGGGCTTTCTTTCAGAATCTCCATTCCTCTTGATAAACTCCGGTGTGCATGGTTTGATGATAAGAACTATTATGAGTTTGAGCCAAAAAAGGCAAAGGTGAGATATCCTACGACCAAGCGTTCACATAAAAACACAGTGGCAACAAACAAGTAAAAAAATAGATGCATATAGCATTTGAGAAGCGCAGGTGTTGGATTCGGAGGCGCAGGGGTCATTTGTGTCAAGGAAATGAGAAAAACATAAAAGTCATGGATATGGGAAATGCTCAGCATGTGGATTTATTTTGAGATATTGTACTGTAAACTCGGCAAAGGGCTTCAAAAGAAGGGATTTTCATGTCATTATAAACAAGGAGACGAAGGACTATTTATGATGAAGATGGAAATGAGATTGATATCTTAGGGCCTCTTCTTGTAAATCCTGTCATGATGGCCAAACTCTTCAAAGACGACAGCGTCGTCTTTGATCCTAAAAATAAGTACGAAGCTGCCAATATGAACCCGTTTGAGATGACTCAAATTCCCTCTGAGATTTTTGAAACGTTCAATAGAAGCTTGGTCACAGGAGGCAATTTGAAAAATCTTATTCTCCACAGCAATATAGGCGGTTTTGTCTTTTCGTTTGAGGATAGCCAAACTCTTTTTGAGCTCATTCGAGATTATGATTTTGAAGCTCATAATTCCTTAAACCACTTCTTCAACTCTTCGGGTTTCATTGGCTTGGAATGTGAGCCTTTTTCTACTTTTTTGAGTTTCTTAATGAATTCTTCTTTTAATGGGAACTCATCTACAGGATGCCAATCAATTTTTTCACAGAATTCCTCTTCCTCTTTTGTTATTCTTCCTGTCTTCATATATTTATCAAATATACATCTTTTCAACAGTTCTTCTCTACCTATTTTTGACCAGTTCACCCAAGGAAATCTTCTCAGTCTTTCCTTAAATGGCTTCTCTACCGAAACAGTGATGCATGCCATTATAGTACACCTCTTGCACGTAATTTTTCTAACACTTCTAGTTTCTTCCTCAGGCCTTCCTTAAATACTTCAGGCCAGTTTACATCAGGTCTAGAATCAAGTTTCCTCTTTAAATCATCTGATATTGAAAAAGTCATTCTTACCATTTATATCACCTTATGCAATTGCATAGATATATGTATATGCATGATTATATTTAAAAATTTCGGTTATGAATAAGGTTACAATACAGATGAAATCGCTCAATTGGCAGGGAGATAAAAGAGATAGCAAATTCTGTCATCTTTTTTGATTTGACTATTATATGAGAGCAATATTTTTTATTTTGATTTTCATAAGATTAAGATTATAACCAGGATAATGATTAAGTACATCTAATTTATTTATTTGCTGTCAGGTAGAATATGAAAAAAAATAATTCCATAAACAAATTTCATGGTAAAGCAATAGAAGATTTTACTAAAAAAGCAAAAAATTTACTAAAAGATAATTTAGTCGATATTTTGATTTATGGGAGTGTTTCTCGTGGAGAAGCAAAAACCGATTCGGATATTGATATTATTGTGATAGTAAAGAAAAATGTGTTTAAAAATCAGATGAAACTTGCGGCAATGGCATTTGATATATTAATGGAAACAGGGGAATATATCTCGGTTCAAACTATGAAATCAAAAGATCTTAAACGAGATACCATTTTTTTGCATAATGTGAGAGGAGAAGCCATTCATGCCATATAAAGAGTATCTTGATCAGGCGGAAGAAGAATTTAATGCAGCAAATCTCCTCTTCGTTTATTTTTAAAATTCTGCTTGGGAATATCACCTGAGTTATTTTGTACTATAATAAGAACGTGTGTTCTAAAAAGTACTATCAAAAAATTTTATACATCTAAGAGCAACACCTAGCAATGATTACAGATAGTTATTTATATCAGATGATATAATATGTTATCAGGTGATAGTTATATGTATCAGCAGTTCAATAGGTATAAGATTCTGAGAGTATTTTTTGATGAACCAAATAAGAAGTTTCAACTAAGAGAGCTGGTAAGAATTACAGGCATCTCTTTGCCTTCTGTAAAGCAACATGTAGAAGTCTTGTTAGCGCATGGTTTCCTGCATGAAGTAAAAGGTGGAGTCTATAAAGGGCATAGATCCTCAATGAATGAGAATTACCGAATATTTAAGAGAAATGACTTATTAGTAAGATTAAGGGATTGCGGCCTAGTAAAGAAAATAGAAGAAAGATTTACCCCAAATAGTATCGTTTTATATGGTAGCGCAGTAGATGGAAGAGATGATGAAAGAGGTGATGTAGATATTTTCGTTCAGAGCAATGCGGGAGACATTGAATTAAGTAAGTATGAGCATAAGTTAAAAAGGAAGATTACTTTATTGTTTGAACCAGATATAGAAAAGATAGATGATAAACTAAAAAATACGCTTGCTAACGGAATTGTTCTCAGTGGGTTTTTGAAGGTGGTCTAGTTGAAATGGGAAGACTGTTTAGAGTATAAAGTAAAAAAAGTAAAAGAAAACTCAGAACAGGCAAAATCTCTTCTTCAACTTGCTACAAGAAGATTAGAATCTATAGAAAAAAGGAGAAAGGATGAATTCCCTCAGTTGCTTCTAGAATCTTACTATGAAGCCATTAAAGAACTCCTATGTGCCCTTTTAGCAATACATGGTTACAAAAGTTACAGTCACGAATGTCTTATATCCTTTATGGAGGAATTTTATCCGACGGCACTGGACGACTTTCAGATACATTTCTTGGATAATATGCGGAGATTGAGAAGCGATATACAATACAGAGGACGAGACGTTGCAGATGATTATTTAGAAAGGAACAGTTCCACCATAGAAAAGATAATAGGTATCTTACTTACGACTGTAGAAAAGGAATTGCATCCTAGGTGATCTTAAGCATATATAATGCCAAAATACATTGCATATTCCCGAAATTACTTCTTCTGAGAAAATAAGATCATATACACCTAACCAAAAAATATGGGTTGAATCGGGAAAACCAATCCGATCTACTATCCATTTTTTTACAGGCATGTAGACTTTTAAAACACTTTGTAGCAACAATATAAGAAAACAAAAAATAAAACTTTCTTTCTCATTTTTTTTTATTAGAAATTAAAAGTTTATATCTTTCATTTTGACATTTTTACACCATATATTTATATATGATAACTGACAGAGTATATCACATAGGTTTAAATATAATCTATAGAAGAGTATAACATCTAATTGGGTGTGAAAAGAGATGGAAAAAAGAATATACATAACCACTACCGTGCTTGGACTTATTATCTTATCCATAGGAGTGCCCATCATATCAGCCCAAACACAGGTATTGCTCCCTCAAAACTATGCAATGTTTCTATCTACAAACATTCAAGAAAGAATAGATATGTTGATTTTTGTTTCACCTCAATACAGCTATGATACAGAAATAATCACCTCAATCGATTCATATATTAACACCGTAAAAGAAGATCTTGGCTGGAATTCGAAGATTATATTCATACAACAAAAAAATAATGATTATGAAAAGATAGATCAAACAATTGAACAGTATTACTTGTTATATCACATTAAAGCCTGTATAATGGTCGGAGAAGATATTGATACTGCACTAGCTGGGGATTATGATTACATGGAAAAACCAAGTACAGTACCATGGTCTACAATTGGTGGAGAAGCAGCCTACGAAATATCAGAACGAGGGGTTGTTTCCAAGCCATATACAACAGATATATGCGTATCGCTGCTGTATCCAACTCACACACTTGATTTTCAAACAAAGAAATCACAAATAATTTATGCTTTCAACAAATTCTGCACCCAAAGAAACAGTTATTATCTCAAAGATATGCTAGCTTTTGAAAGCTCTGATATCAATAAAAATTCAAAGAGTATTTACCTAAGTTTAAGTGATTATGAAGATTTCAACTACGTTGAGGATCCTTCAGATTTAGAAGTAAAAATGTCATTGGACAAGGCCTACTCAATATACCTTGTTCATGGTCATTCTAACCCCTCTGGAACGGATATCAATGGATGGTTTTCTGCAGATAACATAGATCAATTAGATACACCATTCTTTGGAGCAGATGGATGCTATGTGAATGGCTGGTGGTCAGACCAACCTGACAACAATGCTCTTGACTCAAGTGTAAATGGTATATGGTATGGATCTAAAATCTTTACAAGTAAACATGTGAAGGTTATGTCTCTAGGTCTCCTATCCCAAAATGGATTCTCCTATACAGTTAGTTTTATTGAGAATGCCTTACCAGATTTACTAGAAGGAAAAACCCTCGCCGAATCCATGATCAAAGACACGTCATTAGGTAACACAATAATTATTGGAGACCCAACATTTCATTTCGTCCTGTAGATATCCTTTTGAAAGCCTCCATTCAAAGCCTTGTCCAGTATTCTGAACTTTTACTTGTCTAAAAGCATTCTTTGATTAATCGTCTTTTTTAGATGATTTCCACCTATAAACATCATCGTGATGGCCGAAATAGTAAATCTCAACCACCTTGTCGATATGATCGATAGTGAAAATGAGAACAAAATGAGCATTAATGTGGATTCCGTTGAAGTTTTGAAGAGGTTTACGTAAATGTTTGTATTCATGTTCTGGTTTTTTTCTAATTTCTTGGATTTTTTTATGGATTATTTTTAAGTGTTTACGATTCTTTTTTGCCAATTTTTTAAAGATCTTATCTGCGGTTGGCTTGATGTTAAGATCATACATTAGTCTAGCCCATACCTCTTGGCAAAGTCATCGACACGAATGCTTTTCTCTTTTTTAATTTTCTTCACTTTTTCTATAAACTCAGGTCTTAGTTCAGGTTCATTCTCAAACTTAATATATTTGTTTACAACAAATTCTATGGCCTCGCTTTTATCTTTCAAGTCATACTTTGCCTTGATAATATTTAAAACTCGATTTATATTATCATTTAATTTTACCAGAGCTTGAACCATATTAGTTCACCTAAGTATACATTAGTTAAGCTTATTTATAAATCTTTCGTTATCATTTACATAGTTCATAAAACTATTTTTGTCTCAACATCCCAAAAATTAAATTATTGCAAAGATGTAAAACATGCTAAGAGTAGCTTAATTCTTTAATTACCTGTTTTTACCGTAGATAAGAATAATCCACAATTTTTTATTAAATTTAACATAACGAGTCTAGAAAAGCAATTTCCCAATTACATTTTAATACTTAGATTGTTATATTTATATATACGTTGTAATAAAATGTCACGAGAGGACTTCAAATCATTTATCCCTGCAGACAAAACAATTCCAGAATTTACATTAAAGGCTACACTAGTGGGGGTATTACTCGCAGTAGTACTAGGAGCAGCAAATGCTTATCTTGGACTTTATGCAGGAATGACTGTTTCAGCAATAATACCTGGAGCAGTACTATCTTTAGCACTGTTGAAACCCTTTAAACCAACGATTCTAGAAGTCAATATCGCTGCAATGGAAGCATCCGCAGGAGAATGCATTGCAGCAGGTGTGATATTTACAATCCCCGCTTTAATACTTCTAGACGTATGGACTGAAATAAACTACTTACAAACAACATTTATCTCACTTATAGGAGGATTTCTTGGCATACTATGGATGGTGCCTCTGAGAAGAGCACTCGTGGTAAAAACAGATCTGCCCTTTCCAGAAGGAATAGCAGTTGCAGCGGTATTAACAACAATGGTAGGAGGAGAAAAATCACAAAGAGGAGGAGTAGGTAGCCTATGGCTTGCAATCGGGGCAATAATTGCAGCACTGTTCAAATTCGGACAACTATCACTTAATATCTTTAGAGGTACGGTAGATGGAATGGTAAGCATTGGCAAGTATGCTATCCTCGGAAAAGAGCATGAAGGATGGTTTTATGGTGGAACGGTAACTTCTCCAGCTCTTCTAGGTGTGGGATGGATTATAGGTCCTAAAATATCATCCTATGTGTTGGTGGGAGGACTCATAGGCTGGGTTATCATTGCACCATTACTTATTTTGGCCAGTGGATTACCAATTCCATTAGGAGAATACGCTGACCTTGGGCCACTTATAGGAGGATTCTACACCATATGGGGAGAACAGGTACGATATATTGGAGTAGGAGCAATGCTTGTTGGAGGACTTTGGGCGGTATATTCTATAAGAGCCAACCTTGTAGACAGCATTAAAGAAGCAGTACTTGGCATAAAAGCAGGAGCAGTAAAAACCAAAAAAAGAACGGAGCAGGATTTAAACTACAAACTTATATTCATATCAATAGGACTAATGATCATCCCAATTTTTGTTTTATATCAATGGTTGTCAGGATTAATAGAAATCTCCATTATCATGGCAGTGTTGACAGTATTTTTAGCATTTATAGCAAGTGCCCTCGCTGGTTATTTAACAGGCCTTGTCGGCTCATCAAATTGTCCCATTTCTGGTGTTACTGTCACAATACTCCTCATAGTCAGTTTGATAATGCTTGGATTTGGAGCAACCGGACTTGAAGGAATGGCCATCGTTATCTTTATTTCAGCTGTTATTTGTATCGGAGGATCAGTTTCTGGAGATCTTTTGCAAACGATGGCTTCTGGTCAAATGATTGGAGCGACACCAAAAAAACTGCAGATTTCAATGATCTTTGGAGTTGTCGCAATCTCGGCAACAATAGGAATTATCATTGGGGTCTTACATGAAGCGTTTACTATTGGCAGCCAAAGCCTACCAGCACCACAGGCGTTTCTAATGAAAGGAATAGTACAGGGAATTTTGGGAGGAGAAATGCTATGGCCCTATGTTATTGCTGGAGCGGTCTTAGCATTTGTACTTATCCTGATTGACCTACCTGTACTTCCAGTGGCCATTGGAATATATCTTCCATTTACCCTTTCTGTACCCATCTTTGCAGGTGGAAGCATCAGATATCTTACTGATGCCTTTCTAAAGAAAAAATATGGAAATGCGGAAGAAGAGATCAGTGATTGGGAACTTGCAATCAAACAAACTGGTGTAAAACCAAAAGAAAAGGCAATTAGAACAGGGCTCTTATTCACAGCAGGGCTTGTAGCAGGAGAGGCGTTAATGGGGGTAGTTGTAGCAGTACTAGTTGTTTTAGGAATCAACCTTGCACTTATGGAAACTGCCTCATGGTGGCCAGGGCTTTTGGTTTTAGCATATATCGGTTTGATGCTTGCATATATTCCAATAAGAGAAATTCTTTCTAAACGTTAAACGTAATGATTAGTTTTCAAAATATATCATTGAGAAATGTATGCTTTTGTAGGATGCTATAAGAGTTTCACCAAGGTAATCTTATCACTTGCAAAATTTCCAGCACCATCAAACGCAGTTACCTCTAAAGTATGCTTACTAAACGATTTTTCATTCCACAACCAAAAAAATGGCAATACCGAAACATTAACCATTAAATCACCATCAAGGTAAAAATCTACATGGCTGACACCTGAATGACTATCTGATGCCTCAACTTCAACTTCAATTATCCCAATAACTATAGTGGTAACAAGAGGGATTATTTTTTTATTAAAGAAATATAACGCTTTTTCAGGTTTAGTAATTGTTACTATTGGAGGAATATTATCATTCCCACCTGTTTCATTCCACCCTGAAACACGTGCCATCATCCACCACCACGCTTTACCTTTTAAATAACAATTAAAACACTGTGAATGGGCACAACTGCAGCTAGGGCAGGGATGTGAATTGCACCATTCAATACACCAGTTGCAATAATCAGTATCATCTGGATAATAGTTGCCATCAGGATCCCAACTCTCTATATCTGCAAAATCAAAAAGAACCTTTTCGTTAGAGTTACAATATGCACGTATTTGATTGTTACGAGCATAAAGATTACCATTGACACCGGTACCATCCAGATGCCCAGTCATATAGACAAATGTTACATCAGGATAGTCAAGTTCAAGTTGGTTAAAGGTTTCTAGATAGATATTTATTCCCTCTTCAGTGTTATCTGAACAACCACCACACCATGACATCATAACCATGTTACATTCAAGGTTGCTATCAAGATATGCTCTAATATCTGGCTCCCATGAAACATCTCCATTATGACCAAGATCATCGCTAACTTCATGGAAGTAAGGCGGGTCATATGAAGCATTTTCTACTTCTAATGTTTCAAGACCACTCATAATTTGACTACCGTGTGAGGTATGACCATAGTAGATGTGATAATTATCATGAATCTGGCTGACATACTCTGCGGGAATTTCATCAAATTCTGCAGAAGCGATATGATCGGCAATTATTGGATCTGCATTTGTAGTTTCTGAAGAAAGCACAATAGCTGCAGTGAATATAACACCCAATATTAATGTTATAATAGCATATTTTCCTATCATACATTTAGAATTAATTCCAACCATTTCTTTAATCCTTTCTCCTTTTTTATTATATTGCCAACTAGTGCGCATGTTCTATTATTAGCTATATATAAAACCTTTGTGACAATACGTCAAAATGAAGTAACTAAATCCTAAAAGATATTTAGATTCCCATATACAATATTTCATTACACACAAAAAGCAAATATTTATATAATTATAGTTACTATTATATCTTACAATTGTATTAACTATAATAGATATTCGGGGGATAAATAAGAATGATTTCGAAAAAATTGTTTAAAAAGGCAGTTGTCTTTGTGGTATTTTTGTTATTTGTTGGAACAAGTGTTATAGCATCTAACGGAAACACGGTTTTTGATGGACCTATTAATACATCATCTGAAGTTTTCATGGTTGATGAAACAACTATTGAACTTACCATTACTTCTCCAACATTTGAATTTGGAAGCATCTCTACAGAAGAAGGAATGTTTGCAACAGTAGAATTACCAGGTGAAGGATTTACTACTAATGTAGGTGAGGCACGGCTACCTGTCATAAAACATACGTTGGAGATACCACAGGGAGCAGACCCTGAGATTATTGTATCCTCGGTCTCTTGGGAATCTACATCGCTAAACGAATTAGATCTTCCAGCAAGGATTGTGCCAGTGCAACCATCGGTTCTAAAAATCCCTGGAGCTACAGAGGAATTTGTTATTGACAATCAATACTATTTAAATAACGCATTTACACCAAGCGACATAGCAAAAGTGGCTGATATAGGTGTGATAAGAGGACGACGCTTCGCTCTTGTGGAGGTTTCACCGATACAGTACAACCCATCCTCAGGTGAAATTAAGACAATGACGGCTTGTGACATCGTAATAAATCTTCCAGGTAGCGATATGACACAAACGTATGAAAAAATTCAACGATACTCCTCTCCACGCTCTGAAAATTTCTTTAAGACTGCTTTTGCAAACTATGGTTTTTATGAAAATGGTTTAGAAAATCGAGACCAAGAGGGATACTTGATTATTGTCTATGATAGCTTTTATGATGAAATTCAACCTCTATCAAATTGGAAGCAAACACTTGGTTACGATGTAACTGTTACAAAAACATCAGATATACCTGGTGGACCAACAAAAGACAACATCTATAACTATATCGAAGATGCATACGACACCTGGACTACTCCACCTGCATATGTTCTTCTCGTTGGAGATACTCCGCAAATTCCAACATTTACAGGCTCTGACTCATACAGTGAAGCTGATTTGTATTACGTGACCGTTGATGGATCAGATTATTTCCCAGATATTTATATCGGTCGTTTCCCTGCATCACAAGAATCACATGTTACGGCCATGGTAGACAAGACCGTCTACTATGAACAAGGAAATTTTCCATCAAATGAATGGATAAAAAAAGGAGCATTTTTAGCTTCTAGTGACTATGGCCAATTAGCTGAACAAACACACAATTACGTTATTGATAACTATTTAACACCAAATGGATATACCTGTGATAAAATTTATGAGGCAAGCGGGGGAAGCACCTCAGATGTTATCAACGCCTTAAATGATGGACGAAGTCTCTGTGTTTATTCAGGGCATGGTTACCCAGGAGGATGGGCTTGTGTACCTTTTGATCAATCTGATGTCAGTAGTCTTATGAATAATGGTATGTATCCCTTTGTCACAAGTCATGCCTGTTCCACAAACACATTTGGCGATTCAGAATGTTTTGGAGAAACCTGGCTACGAGAAGCTGATAAAGCAGCCATTGGTTTCTGGGGCGCCTCTGCAAGTACCTACTGGGATGAGGATGATATCCTTGAAAAAGCCATGTTCCAAGCCTGGTTTGCCGACGGTCTTGAATGGATGGCCGGAATGACCGACATGGGACTCTATTATCTATACCAAAACTATTCCGGTGGCGGAGCGGTTCAATACTACTATGAGGCTTACAACATCCTTGGCGATCCATCACTAGTTATCTGGAGTGGTGATCCTGATCCAAACTTACCACCAGATATACCTGGTCAACCGGATGGACCAACACAGGGAATTATGAATAAAGAACTCACGTTCTCTGGCGTTACAACAGATCCTGAAGAAGATCAAATTTTCTATATGTTTGACTGGGGAGATAACACGTCTAGCTACTGGGTTGGACCTTATGACTCAGGTGTCGCTGGAGAAGCGTCTCACGTTTGGACTGAACCTGGAGAATACGATATAAGAGTAAAAGCAAAGGATATAAATGAAAGTGAAAGTGATTGGTCAATTCCATTAACAGTTACCATTGTTGGAGGACCTATACTGGATATGGGGCTTATCAGTGGTGGATTATTCAGAGTAAATGCAGTCATCCGAAATATTGGTGCTACTGAGGCAACAAACGTAACATGGAATATGACCCTGAGCGGTACAATACTCATAGGGAGAGAAAGCAACGGCGAGATTCTAAGTATCCCTGCAGATGGAAGCGCCACTGCGACTTCAGGTTTAATCATGGGATTCGGAAAAACAATGGTAACAGTTACAGCTGAGATATCAGAGGGTTCAGATACAAGATCACAAGGCGGAACAGTCCTATTATTCTTTGTAATTATCAATCCAAGTGGCGGTTAATAATATAGCCAGAAACAGGAGAATCATCCCTAACTCATTTTTTAAAACTTCATTTTCAATAAGAAACAGATAATATCATACATTCATATTTGTTTTATAAGCTAAATACTGTTGATTCTTATATTGGCACTAGCATATTGAAATATTATAAAAAATCATATTTTCTGTCTATGGAATATTATAATTTGCCTACTTATAGAAAAGTATATATATAGCCTTTTTATATTTTATATAATAATAATACGGGAGGAAAAAAATATGAAAAAAAACAAAATTTTGAAAGAAGCTTGTGTTTTGCTAATAGCAGTAGTGTTGGTTTTTTCGTCAACAGCTGCAATAGCAAATACAACAAACAACGAAAAAATACCAGACATGGTTACAGAGGACCGACCCGTGAAAGCCAGCAATTCACAGATCCGAGGTGTAGTTTATGACAACGGCATGGGCGATCTTGTCGGCATGCTCGCTGCGCAGGATGAGCGTCCTGTAGGAGGATCACTAGATGCATTTCCAGCTGACGACTTCATCCTTGAAAACCCTGCAATGATCGACGACGTACACTGGCAAGGTGGCTACTACAACTGTCAATACGCACAGGGCGCAATGGACTATAAATTTGACTGGAATATCACGTTCTATGATGACAATGGCACCGGCACTGCACCTGGCGCCGTTATAGCTGAATTCCACTTCCCCAATGCTTCAATAAGTGTAGATTTCTGGTACAATACAACAGATCCATCAACTGGTAGAGAGACTTGGTATGCTAACTACTCTGTTCAGCTACCTGATCCATTGAATTTCGATGCAGGTAAAAAATATTGGATATCCTTATATGGTATAAACCTTACTTTTCCACAATCTGGCTGGTGCAGGCATAACGAAACAGTTTTAGGGATAAAATTCCATGAGGGTGTCTTCAAATCCGCCTATTTCGGTTTTCCTGACTGGACTACAACAACAGATTTAGTTGGTGAACCTAATGATTTCAACTTCGTTCTTACCGGTGAAGAACTCACAGTACCTGTATTGGATGTTTGTGTTAAAGGTGGATTCGGCCTTACTGCAACCATTACAAACAGTGGTAGTGTTGACGCAACCAATGTCAATGCAGACTTTACGATAACCGGTGGTTTTTTCTTACTACCCTCAGGTGGATCAAAATCAGTGGCTGTTGGAACTATCTCCAAAGATGGAGGTACTGGAACGGCAAAATGTATGGTCTTAGGATTCGGCAAACCAACGGTAACAGTCGATGTGACTTGTGTGGAAGGAGCAACCGCTAACGCAACTTACACCCCAACATTTGTAATTCTGTTCTTCGTACTCTAGTGAAGCTCAACGCAACGAAAAAATAAACTCTCCTTTCTCTTTTTTTATTTTTTTATTTCTTTTATTTCATATAAATTATTTGAAAAATCCCTAACAAACAATAGATCTTTCCCTTCTTTCTTTACTATCAATGGTTCTCTACCGTATTTCTTACAACGGTCAATAAATCCTTTTTTGTCTTCTACTTCTATACAAATGTGTTCGTAGCCAGGTGTTCTATTGCTTTGGCCAATAAAAACCTCAAACCTTGTCTTGCCATTATCATAAACTTCTACTTCTACTCTTTTGTTTATTCCAAATATGCTCTCTGATAAACCTTCAGATATTGTAAAGTTTTTAACCTTTGGAATCCCCAAAATTTTTGTAAAAAAGATCTCAGTTTCTTCTTTATTTAAACATTGTAATGCTACATGATTTAACAGAACTTCTTCGCCCATATTTCTCCCTTATAATTTCTTTGAATTTAAAATATTTGTATACAAAATTTTTCTCCATCAGTTATTAAAAATCAATTTTCAAGATACTATAAAAAGTAATCATACTATACATATTCATGAGTGGTGTTTCGTGGTTTAAGAATGCCATCATCTATCATATAATTATTGATCGATTTGCAGGTTTCGATTCAGCAGATAACTGGGACAAACCAACATTTTTGGGGGGAAATATAAGAGGTATTATCAAAAAACTACCCTATCTTAATGACCTTGGTATTACCACCATCTGGATTTCCCCCTTTTACAAAACCTCTGCATACCATGGGTACCATATCACTGATTTTTATCAAGTGGATCCCCATTTCGGCACTTTAGAAGATATAAAAGATATAATAAATGCAGTTCACGAACACGGTATGCATATAATTGCAGATTTTGTTCCCAACCACTGTTCAAGAAAGCATCCATTTTTCATGAATGCACAAACAGAAAAAAATAGTCCATACTTAGATTGGTTTTATTTTATCAAATGGCCTAATGAATACCTAAGTTTTCTTAGTGTTAAAGAGATTCCAAAGATAAATCTAAATAATTTACAGGCAAGAGAGCATATAATAAATGCTGCAAAATTCTGGCTTAGCCTTGGTTTTGACGGCTTTAGACTTGATCATGTCATAGGTCCGCCACATTCTTTTTGGAGACAATTCAGAAAAGAAATAAAAGACAAGCATCCAAACGCGATTCTAATAGGTGAAGCCTGGATGATGGGTATAAAAAGAAGTGAACTAGGAACCCTCCATATAAAAAATAAGTTTTTAAAATGGTTTTTTGGCGCTAATTCTGATAACCTTCTAAAAGAATACATCGGAGAACTTGATGGTGTATTGGATTTCAAATTTCAGGAATTGATAAAAAACTATGCAACAAACCCTTATTCATCAAAACAAACATTTAATAAGAATATCAAACGTCATTTTGCTCATTTTCCAGATAACTATTTTTTACCAAATTTCCTTGACAATCACGATATGAACAGGTTTCTTTTTCAATGTGGAAATGACAAAGAAAAACTCAAAGAAGCAGTACAAATTCAATTCTCCTCAGATCAACCATCAATAATTTACTATGGCACTGAAACAGGCATGACACAAACAAAATCAATATGGGATATGTCAATACATGGAGATTTGTGGGCGCGCCAACCAATGAACTGGAAAAAACAAGATACAAAATTAATAGAATTCTACAAAAAATTGATAGAACAAAAGAAAAATATGGGTTAGGGAAATAGATGATATAAAGTTGAGTTGCGGTGAAGAGATAATGGAATTTAATCTATTCCTATGGCCTATGCTTGTGCCGATGATAATCCCTCTTTTTTATTGTTTCAAATATAAAAAAGAATCCTTAGCAGAGATTGGAACAATTACTACATCAATGTTCCTTATTGTGATTCTATATTGGCCTTTGCAATCAAGTAATTTCCTTTCAACTCAAACATATATAGCAGTGAAATTTCTACTCTTTGTCATATTTCCCTTACTATGTTTATCGATATTAAAACGTAATAGATCTTCTTTGAAATTGGGGCAATTTGGCATTAAAAAAGAAGGGACAAAAAAGAGTATCTGGTTATGCATTCTTTTCATGCCAATAATGCTTGCCGTGACATTTGTAATTCAATATGTCAATGGAGTATTCTTAGATGTGGATTTATTGACTGGGGCAATTAGTTTTTTTGAAGCATTTACTGAAGAATTCTTTTTTCGTGGAATTCTTTTTATATTTCTCTTAAATAGAACAAACCTAAAAATAGCGTATTTTACGTCATTAGCCAGTTTTGTTTTAGTGCATCCACAACATTTTGCAACTATTTTCATAATTGGAACTATAGTTCAGGGAATATTGACAATTGAAATATGCCGCAGATCTGATAACTTAATTGGAGCTTGGCTACTTCATGGAATAAACAGATTCTTCATAATTGCATTATTTCCATTTTTACTGTTGAGTTGAGACATTTTACAATGCATTAAAAGTTAACAGGAGGCAAAGTAAAAATTGCTGGGTGCAGGCCATAACATATACTCTAATATTTGTCGCAAACCCCGTTATGAAATAAGTTTCGATAAAAGTCTTCAATGATGTTAGAAAATAAAACATAAAAAAAAGGGATACCCTTCTTTTTTATATGTAACATAAATTATGTGAGATTATCAAAATAATATTCCTTAAAACATTTAATGAAAATGTATATATAATATTGCATTGATTATTATAGAAAATGTATATATATTATATCTATATTCTATAAACTAAAAAATAGGGAGGTATCCTCGAATGAACTTGAAAAATGATTTTATAGATACAACAAATAAAATAAATTTAAATAAGCTGGCAGTAATTTTTATATCGTTTCTTTTCATAATGATGGGATTTATAATAGTCTTACCACAAGTAAAAGCTATTCATCCTGATCTTTGCATAATAAAATCTGATGATCCAGATCCTGTTTATGCTGGAGGATATTTAACGTATACGCTTAATGTAACGAACATTGATGGCACTTGGCTTGCAGAGAACGTAAATGTTACTGACACTCTTCCTTCAGGTGTCACATTTAATTACGCTAATCCTGCACCAACCGGTAGTAGTGATTCAACTTACTGGTGGTTTTTTTCTTCGATTGGTGTTTTAAGCACGGAAATAATCACTATTAATGTCACGGTTGATAGTAGCACTACTGGTACAATTATTAATATTGCTAATGTCACTAATGATCATCCTGAATATAATTATACAAATAATGAGGACAGTGAGGAAACAAATATTATTTCTTCCCCTGTAGCTGTTAATGATACAGCTACAACCCCTGAGGATACACCAGTTGCTATCAATGTAACAGCGAATGATTATGATCCTGATGGTTTTATTGATGTCACAACCGTAACTATTGTCGGTAATCCTTCACATGGTGGTACTATTGTAAATTCAACGACGGGTATTGTGACATATACGCCAGATCCAGAGTACTATGGCCCTGATAGTTTTACTTATAATGTTGAGGATAATGATGGTCTTACATCTAATGTTGCTACGGTTACAATCACAATAACTGAAGAGAATGATCCTCCAGTAGCAGTTGATGACACTGCTACAACACAGGAGGATACACCTGTGTGGATTGATGTTCTCGACAACGATTATGACATCGATGGAACATTGGTTCCTTCAACCGTGACAGTTACCAGTGGACCT
>JAUXAU010000066.1 GCA_030619765.1 Thermoplasmatota archaeon | reverse complement strand
GTCATCATCACCTCTTTTTCAGTAACTCCCGTGGTTCGGGGACATGTGGCATTGAATGAATACTCAAAAATTCACCTATTAATTTGCATATTCGCTTTTTGTCCGTAGATCCCAAACTTCTACAGAACGCTAATAATCTATTACGCAAAGACGGGGTAATATCATCGAGCCATGCCTTACCTGTATTATAAAACGCATCCAAATCACAAGGAATACGAACACGTTGCTTTTCTTCCTCATCGGGTATTTCATGCTCAAATAGAAATCTTTTGGTACCTTCCATCACTACTTCTTCTTTCTTTACCAACCCCAGCTGTTCTTCAATGGATCTAATGGCATTTATGGCGTTCAGAATCTTATTATCATTAGACTTGGAATAGAATATCATGCGGCCGCCCGGATGACTTTTTGTATACTCTGTGGCGTTATCCATATCCCCCAGCGCATAGGATTCACAGATTTCTTCATGAGGGCTCATTATAAACATATAATCCTTATACGCCAACAATTCATTGATTTCTGATACTACACTCGAACAATAAAGGTAGATGTTCTCACGTTCCTCCATAATCTGTGCACTGATTTGATTTGCCTCCTCCTTAGTAGGATATCTTATTCTTCCATTCAATGGAGCCCACATATCTAGTAGAACAAAATAATCAAGAAACGCTTCCTTGAGGTATTCTCGTTCTTTTTTCCACGACTCTATCACCTTTTCACGAGGCAACTTACCTTTTTTAGTAGATACCGTGTCTGCATCACTCGATAAAAACACTTTCAGACTAGAAAGATAAAAAATATCGACAAAAAGATGCACCCATAACCATAGCTTAACCAAGGGACTAATGCAAGCAACATTGATGATTTTTTTGGTCCAAACCTCCCTTGCTCGTCTTATTTTAATCTCAGTGAAAAGCCCAGTCATAGACGTTAAAAAATCATCCTTAATTTTGTTAATCCGCACCCGATATTTCCTCTCAAAATCATCCATCAGGATATTTTTTGGCAAATAGAAGGTAAAATCACTGCCGTAAATAATACTATCCAAAGGCCTCTTCTCCATCATCTCCTTTTGCCTCCATTTTAAAGGCTTAAACTTCTGCTTAGCAACCAGACAACATCTACCTTCACTGCGTTCTATCCAACCCACCGATACAAGCTTCACCAAGTACCAATTAAATCCCTGATACAACGTTGAAATGTCCTGATTTAACTCCACATCGTTTGTTCTCTCATTTTCCAGGTAATCTTTAAATTCATATAAGATTTTAAGCCTCCTAGGCTTCCCCCCTTTCTTTATTGAGTAACCCTTTACGAGTAAAGACCGGAGTTCTTTCACCTCTAAAAAATGCTTAAAAATGTCATTAAATTCCGGCGCAATTTCTAAAGTGTTTATGATGGACCTGTATGGTTCGTTTTTTCTTTCGAGATAATCGCTTTCTTTTTTCAGAAAAGATATATTTCTTTTGGACATCAAATCTATGTATAAAGGACATGCTTTTTATAATTTTTATATAATAATGTTAGAATATCATATTATGGCAATTCTGAAGAAAATTATAAAGGTTGGTGACTCCCGGGCGATTATTATCCCACGGGAATATTTTAACAACTGGGACAGGCTAGGCGTCGATCTTACCTACTTCGAAATGGAGATAAATAATGACATTGTCATCAAGCCAGTCGTGAAATGGAGGAGGTGATACACGTGCAATCAAAAACCTTAGAAAATAATCACGAAATTGTTGGCCTGCTGCAGAAGGTAGAAAGTAATGATCAGTACATAAAACTAGATTTCACCCTGCATAGAACCTATGAACTTCCCATTGGAGCACTCTCGGAGAAAAAACTCCAGTCTCTTGTAGGAGAGCGCGTGGGCGTTTTCAATTGCGACAACGTTTACAAGCTCCGAAGGGCAAATAAAAAGTAAAAACAAATGTGGAACAAGACAGAGATGAAAACATAGCACATAAAGGGAGACAAGTAAAGGAGTTGTTAAAGATGAAACCGAAAACAAGGAAGGCAATAGACGACTATTTTGGGGATGATTAAAAGAGGTGAGAGACATGGTAAAAAAATATGAAGAAATAGATATAAAGTTGTTGGATGAACATCCAGAAAATCCAAGATTATTCTATCGTGATGATGTCATAGATAGTATTGTCCATGAGATCAAATTGAAAGGAAAAGAAGTCTTATCGGATGATAAAGCTATTTCTGTTGCACCGAGGAATGACCGTTTTGTAATTTACAAGGGGCATCACCGGTATGTGGCTGCAAAAAAAGCAAAACTTGACAAGGTATACTGCTGGATTGACACAGATATTACTGACGAAGAGTTGTTCATTGAACTTTTATTGGATAACAATCAAGCCGAACTTTCTCCTTTGGAACGTGGGAAGCATGCCTTTACCCACATAGAAAAGCACAGTGAGGAAGGTAAATCCATTAAAGATTATGCTAATAGAATAGGAGAATCTCAACAAAGAGTTACTCAACTTTATACAGCATACGAAGTGTTTAAATATTGCAAAGAAAATAAAAGTCAACTTTTATTTACAGAGTTAAATAAATTATCAGCAGAGCATTATCGCATCATCCATCCAGCACAACAGGAGTACTGGTTGTTGTTAGTTCAATCAACACTTAAGTATAATTGGAATACGGAAGATCTTGAGTTGAGGGTTAAAGGCATAAAGGATGTTTTGACCATTCCAAAGTATTTAAATAAATGGTTGGTGCCGAAAAATATTATAGCGGAAGTAATGAATGATCCAAAGATGGGAGAGAAGTACAAACGGTTAGGTGAAGTTGCAAAAGAATTATATGATGGGGCAAATGAAGGAGTCAAATTATACATTATAAAAAACGAATATAAAGAGAATGAAAAAGCAGAGGAATTCATTTATCAACCACGGATTGAATTTGTTAATAAGCTGAAAAAGAAAAAAACATCTAAGATAAAAGATATCCATAAGATTTATGGGGGAATTCTTGAATTTATTAATGAGAAAGAGAAACATCACATCGATTTTTTAAGGAGAACATCGGATAAAAACGAGAAAGAAAGGCAGGAGCAAGAAAGGGAGATGATGCTGGTGGAGTTGCAACTGCGGTATGAACCTGACATTTATAATCAGGATTGCCTTTCGATGACAGATGAGCAGGTTGCTGATGATAGTGTGGATTTGATTCTTACTGCTCCTCCCTATGGGTTAAGTGATGAGGGATTTATTGTTTATTGGGGTGAGGATGGCCCTGTTGATAAGGAAAAATGTAATAAAAAGTTGCCTCCGGTAAAGGAATGGATTGACTTATGTGCAAGGAAGTTGAAGCCAGGCGGTAATTTATTTGTTTGTGCTACCTATCATAATCTATTCGCAACAGGATATGAAATACAGAATCACAAAGACCTGAAAATGATTCAATGTATTGTCTGGCTCAAAAAGAACCCAGTACCCATACTACTGGAAGACCGGTTTGACTATCTCTTTGAATATGTGATTTTTGCTAGAAAAATAGGCGGTACACCTTATTTTGACAGAGAGGCCGTAGAAGATACACAGGGTAGAAAACAGGTGGGGAATTATTGGGTGTTAGACGTTCCACATGGCGAAGAGAGGATTCATACTACTCAAAAACCAGAGGAACTTAGTGACCGGATTATAAAATGTGCCTGCCCGAAGGACGGATTGGTTCTTGACCTGTTTACAGGGAGTGCCACTTTTTTGGTATCAGCAAAGAAGAACCTACGGCGGAGTATAGGTTTTGAAAGCGATGAGGCAATCTACAAGGATGCTGTAGATAGAATTGAAGAAGTAAAAGTAAATTTTAATGAGGATAAGAAACATGAATAACGAAAAGAGAAAAGAAAAAACTTAATGACCTCTATAATCAGGACAGCCTTTACAATGAGGTCGTCAAGGAATTACCGAAATTTCCGCCGAAAGGATGGAAGGAAATTAACCGCGAAAAACTGGATGACAGACAAAGGAATATGGACAGCATCACCGATGAGTATAACCGTGAGGTCGTAAAGAGTGTCAGCAAACTCCTTTCAAATGTGAAAATTTCGGTGGATTTCACGAATTGTAATTTTTGCGATAAAAAAGTAATAAGCATGAATTAGAAAAATTCCGTCAGAAACTGCAAAATGAAGTTGAAAAAGTGAGAACATGAAAATGGGCTACAAAATAACTCAGTATATAAAGAAAATGGGCAACGGAATGGTGTGTTGTTGCCCAATTTACTTAAATACTGCAAGAGGTGGTTGCCCATCGTTTATTTAGAATCTATCAAACGTTCGAATGGCATCGATTATTATATCTGCAAAAAAATTAAAGAAAATGGAAAATGGAAACATCAGATTGTTAAGAAACTTGGTAAAATCTCAAAACCTGAAGCTGAACAGAAACTTGCAGAATATAAGCCAAAATATGAAAAACAACGGAATATGATTGACGGTAAAATCAATAATCTCAATGAATACAAAAAACGACATGGGATACCATATGATATTTGGGATTTCAAAGAACGGGGAGATGGTGGAGATAAAAATTTCCATGGGAATACCTCACCGAAAGTAATACGACAAATCCTATTAATGCTTACAAAACCTTTAGACTTTATTGTAGATCCGATGGCAGGATCTGGTACAACAATAGATGTTTGTAAGAAACTTGGTAGAAAATTTAATGCCTTTGATTTATATCCGAAAAGAGAGGAAATAGAAGAACATGATGCTGTGCAATCATGGTATCTTGATGATCCTGCTGATTTGATATTTATTCATCCACCTTATTGGAATCTGGTTGGATATGGTAACAAGCAAAATGATCTATCAGGTACAGCGACTATTAGGGATTATTATCGGCTTTTGCAACGTGCCTTAGCTAATGCATATGAAAGCCTCAAGAGAAATAAATATATTGTAGTGCAGCAAGGAGATTTGGTTCAAGAAGGGCGTTTTTATCCTTTATGTTCAGAAACATTTCAGATTCTAAAAGAAGTTGGTTTCATTCCACACCATGAGATTATAAAACTTGCACATGGTGATACAAGTAGAAAAAAGAGCGGGATGCTTGTCTCTGAATATATTTGGCAGAAACAATGGAAAATATCCCATGATCGTGTTCTTGTTTTTAAAAAGATGAATTAAAGGGAAATAAGAAGTATAAAAATGAACTAAAGGAGAAATAGAAGAAAATAAAGTGACAAAATGGAGGAATAAAAATGACTGAACCAATAAAAACAAATGAAAAAGAGGCAAGTAAAGTAACGGTAGAAGTCACGAAAGAAATAAGAAATAGTGGAAAGAAGGCAACAAACATCACACAGAATAAAGTAATGATGATACAGGGAGACTACGACCTATCCGGAAAGGAAATCAACGCTATCATAAAGACCGAAGTATGATGCATTAACACTCTAACAATATGATTGAAAAAATAGGTAAAATATTAAAAAGGAGTGAAAAAATGGAAAGAGAAGAGAAAACAAAATCTGAAGAAAAGAAAAAGGCTAGTGATGGGTATGGAGTACCTGTAAAATGTGACAGCTGTGATCATGAATTTTATTTAAATCCACGGACTTGGCTACGGGAATACAATATTATTGGACAACCGTTCCAACAACCGTTCCAATACCCACCGGGATGTCCAAAATGCGGCGGTGTCGAGATTAGTTATGTGTTGGCACTATACGTAGAGATGGAGGGTTTTGAATCCATTTTGAGGGAGGCTTTTCAAGGGTGTGAATCAGCGGAAATCATCCACTGTAGTGGAGGAACTGTTCAACCATAGAAAACAAGAGAGAAATAAATCAAAATGTGGTAAAATGGTTAGCAAAAAACAGACGCAATTGGTAGTGAGAAGATTTCACAAGGACAACCGATTGAGTGAGAATTTCACAGAAAAGGGGCTTCAATCCCTTACTGGACAGCCGCCAAATCATTGGATACGATATATTGTGAAGGAAGTCATCGATAATTCTTTGGAAGCATCGGATCATCCAGAGATTATTGTTAAATTGGATGAAAATAAAAATGGTGGTTGTAATCTTTCTATACGAGATAACGGAACAGGACTAACAAAAAAAATTATTCATGCCATATTCAAAGACGTAGATTCCTTCGGTGGGAACAAGAGACATTACAAAACTCCAAGCAGGGGCAACCAAGGCAACGCTCTTATGACTGTATTAGGCATCCAGAATCTTCTTGGCCATTCGTTACACGTGACATCCAACAATAGTCAATACAAAATTGGGATTGTAAAGAACGATATCGAAGATAGGTACGAGGTTGATGTTTCTAGAACTGATGTCAGAAATATCCATGGGTTGGAGATAAAATTACAGGGCGATTTATATCGATTTACACCTAGTGGATTTGTGTATCATCCGTTGGAAAGCGAGATACGAGATGTAATAATTTTATTCGGGGAGTTGAACCCCCAGGCAATATTTTCTTTTATAAAAAATGACAAGGAAGTAATACGTTTTGATAGGAGGAAAAACTGCGCAGTTCAAACATTAGCTATGAATGGAAACACTACAGGAAAAGCCACATGGTTTAGCCCAAATGATTTTCTTGAACGGCTGAAGGCAGATTTCCGAGCCGCTCCTAATCTTAAAACTATTGATTTCATAGGAGAGTTTTATAGTCTCAGCAGTTACAAAAAGAAAAAAGCTGTATTGGACAGAGACAGAACTGCAGTTGCTATTGATGGATATAAACAACTCATTAGTGATTTTTTCACTGAGACCTCTATAAAGAGATACTATGCTCTAGAATTATTAGAATCAATGCAAAAAGAAACAAATGCCTTTAGCAAACGCACACTGGCTAAGACATTGGGAAGCATCGGAAGAAAAGACATGCAACATGCATTGATGCAATCCCTTTCTCTGCACTTTGATAAAGATGGTTGCTCATATACCGATAAGATAGACGGCATTATCAAAAGACTAAAGAAAAAAAATATAAGTGTTAGTCGTCAGGATCTTTTTATATATTATGGAGATGGAAATGTTGTAAAAACTGATGTAAAAGTTGTACCGTTCTTTTTTGAGATGATCGCTGTGCCTGTATCACCAGATGAAAAGGAAAAAGCATCTTATAAATTACCTTTGAGTTTTGGTATCAATCAAAGTTTCTTGTATTCCACGCCTGGAAATCTGCAGTTATCCATCAAGAAGGTAAATAAAATCGAATTGTATTGGTCTTTCGAAGGAGCTTTCAATGATTTGGGGTATCCATTTAAAGTAGTTTGCAACCTTACCTGCCCCAATGTTGATTTTCAGGACAAAGGCAAGCAAGTGTTTAATGTTACTCCATTCCTGGAAGTATTTAACGATGTCCTCGGCAAAACCATTCGCAAGATACAACGTGATATTCTTCCTAAACTAAACAAATTACATGAAGATCCACTTGATGAGGAGCCACAAGATTTGGATGGAAAAGCACCGAAGGGGTT
This sequence comes from Thermoplasmatota archaeon, assembly GCA_030619765.1. Classification (GTDB taxonomy): domain Archaea; phylum Thermoplasmatota; class E2; order DHVEG-1; family DHVEG-1; genus JAGLML01. The sequence continues at coordinate 11,209 of JAUXAU010000066.1, read as the reverse complement.
CATCAAACAGTTTGTGTTTGACTACTTTGAAAAGGTCTATAATGAGGCAACTGCAAATGGTAAATATACGTTAGATCTACGAATGTTCTACTATGCAATAAACCCTCCTTTTAAGGATCTTATCAAATCATATGGCTATGAATATACATGTGACAGCACCGTTGAAAAAAAGAAGCTTTTGGAATTGAATTATAGCACTTTTGGTTCTCTTGTAGATGAATATGAAAGAGATGTTCTAGGCGAGCGGGTTATTTATAAGAGTGATCGTGGTTTTTTTGTTGAGCCCCACTCCAATAGAAGAGTTGATCTTGGTACCGCATCAGTGAAACGGTACATCCCAGATCTTTCCCTCATTGAGGAATATAACAATCTTCTCTTTATAGAGAAAGCAGGTTATTATGAATTATTACATAACGATTTTAAGATAAGTAAACGGTATGACCTTGGCTTGATTTTTTGTAAAGGATACGGGACAAATGCAGGGAAGGATCTCATCGAAAAAATCCAGAAGAAAAAACCAAAGATTAAATTGTATACCTTAACAGATTTTGACATCCCGGGTCTCGGCATCGCACGGAATATTAAGAAACCTGATGAACTGTCAGCTATTGATATATTCGAGAATTGTGTCCGTCTTGGCATCACAATTGATGATATAAAAAAATATAATCTCCCACCAGAAAAAGTGCATCTCAAACAGAAAATGAAAACCGAGTTGGAAAATAGTTATAAAAAAAAGGAAATCTCCGAGAAAGAGTACAATTACCTAAAAAAGAGCCAAAGAGTTGAAATGAACGCATTTACTCCTGTTAGATTTGAAGAGTATATCCTAGATAAACTCAAAATGCATGGTGTTACAAAATTAAAACCCAAGAAAGAGCATTTGGAGTATTTAACCGAATGGAACCTGGAGAATGTGAAGAACGACGCTGTCAAATCGGCAATTGGAGATTTTGTCATTGAAAAAACTAGGGAGGATTTAATGGGTTTTGTTAAAAAGAATCTTGTTGACAAAAGCACCAAGAAGAGAGAAAAAAAACTTAAGGATCTCTATGACCAGGACAGCCTTTATAATGAGGTTGTTAAGGAATTACCAAAATTTCCGCCGAAGGGATGGAAGGAAATCAACCGTGAAAAGCTGGATAACAGAGAAAGAAATAGGGACAGCATCACAGATGAGTATAACCGTGAGGTCGTAAAAAGTGTCAGCAAAGTCCTTTCAAATGTAAAAATTTCGGTGGATTTCACGAATTGTAATTTTTGCGATAAAAAAAGTGATAAGCAAGTCTCAAACGGTGAATAATGCAAAAATCACAATTCATAAAAAAGGGTTTGAATAATGGTAGAATATGGAGAGATTTTAGAGAAAATGGATGAAAAGAAGCGAAGTTTTTGAAAATAAGAGGTGAATGAAAAAATGAAGTGGAAGGTGACTGAATGAGGCTGAATAAACCATCTGGAAATATGTATCCTTGGGCGTGGACAGCGAATCCTCTCAGAGGAGCCTGCCCACATGCATGCGACTACTGTTATGGTGGATCTCTGAAGAAGAGATTACCAGAAATTAAAAAAAAATACAGAGGTCCGATTGAACTTGATGAAAAGGATTTGAAAATAAAAACTCGGAAGATACCAGATGATAAAATCGTTTTTGTATGCAGCATGACTGATCTTTTTGCAGAGGCAGTCTCTAGCTCATATATCGAAAGAATCCTCGGGCATTGTAGGGACTATGCATTTAACACATATCTATTTCAGACTAAGAACCCCTCCCGTTTCGATAATTTCATAGGGGGATTTCCTAAGAAAACAATACTTGGTGTTACGCTTGAGACAAATAGGAACTATGAAGGGACTAAAGCTCCTTCACCAGTGAGTAGAGCAGCATCGATGACGGGAATATGGGGTATCGATACTATGGTCAGCATTGAGCCGATAATGGACTTTGATTTGGAGTTTTTTGTATCTTTGATTAGAGATATTGGTAGTGTTAGATTTGTGTCTGTAGGGGCAGATAGCGAAGGGAACAACCTCCCCGAGCCGACATATGTAAAAGTTAAGGCTCTCATCAAGGAACTTGAAACATTTACAGAAATAAAAATGAAAAAGAATCTTGAGAGGCTGAAAAAATGAAGATGATGAGAGTAATGGACACATTTTACATGGTAAAAATAAAAGAAAAAAAATGGTTGTGTGCTAGAAAAAATGAGTTAGCAACTGATATAATAGCCTATTTTGAGGAACAAGGTAAGATAGAGGAGATACCAACAATGGTAGTTTTAGAGATTAATACTTTTGGTGATACATGGAAAGGAAGAGTAATAACAAATAATATTGGTTGGGAAATAGTTGAAGAATTATGTATAAGGGGATAAAATGATTAACGAAGAGAGAAAAGAAAAAATGGTTTTTAAACGCATGGATAGGCTTTTGGAATTAGGCCTCATCAAAATTGATGCAACAAAACCTGACAACCCAAGTCTTTCGCTTACAAAAAAAACAATTGAATTACTTATTAAAAACGGAAGAAAACAAGATATGGTTTTTATAGGACCTCTTGAAGAATATTTTAAAGGGAAAGAAGAGAGATATGGGAAACATCTAGACAGTGCGATAAAAGGGATGTTGGAGGAACTTAATGCATATGATGAGGAGACATTTAAGGCGATGAAAACGGTGCTGACAGTGATAGATTATCTTGAGCATGGGGAGGAACCAAGCTTGAAAGATCTGAAATATCTGTGGAAGTGATAAAAATGAATAAAAAAGATACAGAAAGTATGCCCGATGCTGGCGATGTTTTACCATATCCACCTGGCTTTATTGAATCCATAACATCTTTTGATGGGATGAGGAAATTAAAGAATTATTTAAAATCAGTTGTGGATCTATATGGATGCCAAAACTGTGGTATGTGCTGCATGACAGATGCACCACTTCTTTCTTCGTCTGAAATAAAAATAATCAGTAAAATGAAGCGTTTGGATGAAAAAAAATTCTTAGGGGAATATTGTATGATGCGCCCTCTCCCGATAGTTGAAAAAAGAACTCGTGTCAGAAGTTGGATTAATGGTTTTGTATTGAAGACTCCTTGCCCTTTCCGTATATACAAGAAATGTAAGATTTATCAGATAAGACCTAGTATTTGCAGGATGTTCCCTTTTATAATAAGATTTGATTCAATAGGAAAATTTGAGGGCGTTTTCCTTGAGTTTATATTTGTATGCCCTATCGCTACGTTAATCTCTGAGGAATACTGGAGTTTTTTAGAACGCAAAACCGGAAAAACATTTAGGGCTTTCTATGGTGAAGCAGATGAAAATCAAAAGATTATAAATGAAGGGCGAAAAAAACTGGGTTTGCCTGAATTATGTGGTACGGCTTCTGAAATTAATATTTTTGTGCTCCAAATGGTGCTTGAGGAAAAATTTAAGGGTTCAAAAAAGGAAGGCATCAAACTATGAAAAAATCAATGAGTACATGTATTGCTGTTACAGTGGAGCAAAAGGAATATAAAAAGCACATTGCCGGCATACGCAAAATAATGGAGTATATTATTTTTGACTTCGGTGGTTGTAAAAAATGTGGTATGTGTTGCCTAGAGGATGCTCCGTCATTATATCCCCATGAAATCAGAAGGTTATCCCAGCATATTAAGATGAACCCTGAAGAATTCAAGCGAAGGTATACAAGAGAATCTGCACCCTCGGAACCTCCTGGAACAAGAAGGATGACTATCCCATGTCATTTTCTAAAAGACAATAAATGCAGCGTTTACTCGGTCAGACCAGGAATATGCATAACCTACCCCTTTGTGCTAACAAAGATTTCACCATCATCTTATCACATCATATTTACTGCAAAAGAGGAATGTGACTTGGCACAGCAAATTATGGCAGTATACACACACTTTTGCAAGCAGACAGGAAGAAAGGGATATATTGATTTGAATATTCACACAAAAGAATACAAAGAACAAAGGAAGCGACAAGGGTTAAAACCGTTAAAACACGGAGACAGATGTGTTAGCATAGAACCCCATACTCTTACCCTATTTTTAGGAGAAGTTATAAAGGTATTACAGAACAAAAGCAAGATTTTAAAGTTTGTATAAAAAGAGTGGTAAGAAATGACAAAATTTGAAGAAGCTATGAAGTTAATAGCTCAAGGAAAACTTGAAGAAGCAAAAAATTTACTCGAAGAAATTCTTAAAACCGATCCGAAGGATGTAAATGTGCTATATAATTTAGGATGTACTTTTACGGATTTGGGTCAACCGGAAAAAGCGATTGTAATCTTGGAACGATGCTTAAAGTATAAACCTGATTTTTCCAATACTTATGTTGCACTAGGGGTTGCATATCGTGAACTGGAAGATTTTGATAATGCCAAAAAATTCTTTTTTGATGCATTGAAAATAGACCCAAAAAATTCTTTTGCGCTAAAAAATCTCGGACGTGCATTTGGAGTAATTGGAGATGTAAAAAAATCTATGGATTATCTCAAAAAATCTTATAAAATAAATCCTATGGATCCAGAAACTGTTTATAGCTTAGGTTATACCTATGAACAGATGAAAGAATATGAAAAGGCAAATAACTATTATAATAAACTTATGAGGATGGATGCTCCATCACATTTAAAAAAATTTGCTAAAAGGGGATTAACTAAAATAAGGACCATTATTTTCAGAGCCATATGTTCCCGTACCGATGCAGTTTTTTACATGGTAGATGCTTTAGAGATGTTTAAGCAAAAATCTAAAAGAGAGACAAGAGATATTGTCGCTGAGATAGAAAAAAAAGGGCAAGAAGGAGTCGATTTAAGTAATCTTAAGAGAACATATAAATTAAAATCATTGGATGGAAATTTTACAGGGTTACAATTGATTTGTTATATGTACGTTGGAGCTAAGGAACTTATATCAACTTTGGAGATTGGCACTGATTTATCAGAAGAATATTCAATAGCATTAAAATTATTCAACACCAAGAGGTCCCTATGAGTTTAGATTTAATACCTGCAACCAAACAGATATTGCACCAAGTAGAAGATCTAACCAAGAAAAAGGTTAAATTTATTAAGGAAAATGCCTTGCCTGGCTTTGCCAAGGTTAAAGTAGCTAGAAAAAACATGCCTTACCATATTATTTTTTATAAAGAACTACACGGCGAATCTATAAATCATACAATCGCCCATGAATGCCGCCACATTATTCGTATTTTTAATGTCCCAGAGTCAAGGAGGGTAATGCCTTTTATGAATCCAGGACATCGTGAAATTGCTCTGCGTGATTTAAAAGAATATATAGATAAGATGACACTTTCTCCAGGGGAATCAATAAATTCGATAAGTAAGTGGTTTGATGCATTAATTTGTGGTGTAGTATCAGAGGTCACAAGTTTTCCTCCAGACTTAATGATCGAAAAGTGGTTGTATGATAATGTCCATGAGTTGAGAAATTATCAAAAAAAAATGATTAAAAAACATTGTAAAGATACTATTGGAAGAATGTCTAACGAATTGAAAGCTATCACCCCTGGAAAAATTTACAATTCTTGTAATACTATGTATTATGCATATTTTCGAATTATCGGCTCTTATTTAAATTACGACTTTTTAAAATCATATGATCCGGCCCCATTTAAAGTAAAAGGTGAAAAATTGGTTGCATTAACAGAAGAAAATTATAAAAATAATTTCGATGGTGACATTGCAAAAAGCAACGAATGGGCTAATTTCCTAAATCTTTCAAAATGGTTTATATGGGTTGATTTTGAAAAGGTTACAGATGATTATGAAAAAATTACGTGGGAGCACTACAAGTGATGGAACAAGAGTGGCATAATTCACGGTGAAACAATTATCTGAAAAAAGAAATAAGTGAAAACAAAGCAAATAAAATAGTTTACTGCTTAATATGCAGACTTCTAAACACTGCTAACCTAGCTTGCTTTTGAGATTCATTCTCGAACAATATGTCCCTCTTTAATACTAAGACGGGTATATTTTTTTCCTCTGCGATAGCAATATCTTCTTTGAATGCAGGTAATTCCTCTTCAATAAAAGCATCTGTTTTATCTTTATCTGTTATAATGACATCATATAGATCATCTTCTTTTCTTTCTATCTTAGCATGATACTTAGTGCACCACTCCGAAGGAGGAGGGGACCGGAACACAGCAACTAAACTACCAACATCTCCAGTGGCGATTTGACCAAATGCATATTCCTCATATACTTGAAAAGCCTTGTCGGTCATCTTTTTCTACCATCAGGGTAAAGCCCTTAACCCTTAAAATCCTTTCCGGTCCAAACAATAACGTTACCAAGTTTCTAATATTTTCTTTTTTTTCAGTTTGCCCTTTCTTAAGGTGGGCAGATATCTGCTCACCTTTAACAATCTAATTTAGGAATGAAAATAAGTTTATTGTTTTTCCTTAAGATTTACCATGTCATCTGCTGGTGCATTGTGCAGGTTTGTGATGGAAGTGCAGGTTTTCCAACTATTTCCAGCAGATGTTCCAACCATTGATACTAGTCCAATTAACCATTTTTCTAAAACTGTCAATAATCATCTTTAAAAAAACTGATAAAATTATTGCCCCGACATGTGTGTTAACAGGAGGCAAACATGAGCTTATATACTTAATCGTCATGCATGTTAACATGAAGGACACGTAAACCATCTCGATAGCAAAATAATACGGTAAAACTGAAGAAAAACAAAAGGAGTTACAGGAAAGAATTATCGGAATAAAGGGCGAAGGAAATGGAGATAAACACAATAGAAAGAACCAAAGATTTGAAACCGCATAAATTCAACGTTGCATTGTTTGAGATGTTGAAAGGTTCTGATTATGAATCGTTAAAGAAAGATATAGCGAAGAGTGGAGTAAAAGTAGAGTTGCATGTTCTGCCTGATAAAACAGTTATCTGTGGACATCAGCGGTTACGTATTGCCAAGGAACTGGGCATTGAACACCTGCGATGTAAAATAGTAGATGGATTAGATACTGAGGATAAAATTAAGGAGTACATCATTGTTGATAACCTTCTCCGTCGGCAACTTACTCCTGAAAAACGTGCTTTTCTTTTAGACGAACTAAGTAGGGTATATGAAAAAGGAAGAGGTTATCGAACAGATCTTAAAGAACCTCAGGTCATGACGACCTCAAGTTATAATGATGTCGATAAGAAACCGCAAGAAGAGGATAAGGCAGGTAACAATATTGAACTGAAAAAACCTATTAAGGATTCTGTTGGTAAGAAAGAGGATGTAAATATAAAAACCGCCAAGATAGCGAACGTTTCTCCTAAAACAGTTCAACGTGCTAGAGCCTATGTAAAAGTGGTTAAGAAAGATCCTAAAAAGTATACAAAAAGAAATGGAACATTACAAAACATATCAACGGTTCTCAAAAAAGTAAGCGATGAAAAGAAGAAACGGGATACAAAACCATTACCAGAGGGCAAGTTCAATGTTATCCTAGCTGACCCACCTTGGAAGTACAACGAACGTGCTGATGGAGAGAAAACCAAGTTTGGAGGCGGGGCTGGGGGACACTACCCATTGATGTCGTTAGAGGAAATAAAGCAATGTATAGGCAAAGATGGGAAATCAATCAAGGATATAATTGCTGATAGTGCAGTTCTATTCCTTTGGACAACATTTCCTCGGTTTAAAGAGGCGTTGGAGGTAATGGAGTCGTGGGGATTTAAATACATAACTGCAGGTTTTGTATGGACTAAATTAAATCCAAAGAATAATAAACCTTTTTTTGGAGTGGGCTATTACACCAAGTCAAACCATGAGCCATGCTTGTTGGGCAGAAGAGGAGAGGCAATGAAGCCATTTACAGATACAGTTTCTTCTGCAATTCTTTCACCTCGTAGAGAGCACAGCAGAAAACCTGACGAAGCTAAAGAAAGGATAAAGCAAATGTACCCCAAGGCATCCGCTATAGAGCTTTTTGCCAAGCATTATCCAGACGAAAAATCTGAAGAAACAGACCAATATTGGAAACAATGGGGAGATGAATGTTAATGAATTAGATAAAAATACAAGCGCTGGTATTTTCATTCACACAACCAGAAATGTTAGCGCCAATATCTCTTGTCTAAAGGACCGCTATTAAATTTATAGGGATGCACGAATTATTATTTCTGATAATCTAAAAACCGTTTTACAACCCTGTTGACAGCAATGTTTTTCTCTACTACTTTTGCAACCCTAATTTTCTTCTGTAACATAGGGCCTTCCGTGCATATCAAACGTTTTACGGCATTATCGGCTGCTATTCAACAGAGAAAAAGAGAGAGATAAAAAATGGATATAGAACTAGAAAAAACCATAGCGGAAGCGAGTCTCTCGGTTGTTTCTCCTGCTCCACCCTTAGGCAAAAATTTGCCTAAGGTATGTCTTTCATCTGCTTTTTTCCCATATTTTTTTCTGTTATCAGTGGTTTTACTATTATTATCAATTTTGATATTAATAGTAATTTCATTATTTTCTCCAGTAAATCGAAGATTGTGCGAATTTCCAAAGCTGGAAAAACTCACAATTTCCCAATTTGAGAGTAGAAAACCCCTGTTTCAGACCAAGTAATGAAAGATGTGTATGGGAAAGAATACGAATGACAATCTGTACAATTAAGATTGCAAGAATTTCCAAAGCTGGAAAAACTTGCAATTTTACAATTTGGGAGTGGTAAACCTTTGTTTCTGATAAAGTAAAATCTTCTACGCGTGTAGAATATTTGTCATGGGCACACCACCAAGAAGTCGCACCATTTCCACCTGATAAACAGGTCAATAGTCACAAAATATCAAGAGATAGCATTATTTTGAGATTATCTATGTTGGGATGGACAAGCCCAGAAATTGCAACATTAATGGAATTTAAAGATGATTCCACAGTTAGAAAAATCGTGAAAAACTTTAACACTAAAGAAATTCACGATTCATTTAATCAGGCATCAACGAAAAGTTTGGTAATAATGAAATCGTTGAAAATATTCGTAAAAACTTTAGTAGTAAAGAAATTACGAATCTGCAGGTAGTGAGAGAAAATATGTTTTAACTATGGCGTTCTTAATGTCTAAAACATAGATATGAACATTCTAACAGTTCGGTCTTTTTTATATTCTCCTATATAAATATTTATAAGTAAAGGGTCTTTCAAAATTCCGAAGACCCTTTACTTTGGCTTCACATCTATATATATTTCTCGCTGATAGTATATTTTCTATACTTACAGAAAGTCCTGCGCAGGACTTTTCAGAAATAGAATCGCTTCTATTTTCATCTACACCTGTAAAAAAAGCAATTGGTTGACCAATATCAAAAATACCGGAAATGGTAAAATTGATAATCCCCCGTCTGATCATCTTATGATCACCTGTATTGGAATTAGAAATCGTTAATATTATTAGGGGAAGGTAGTCAACCATTAGTGAAATTGTCGGAAAAACCGATACCAGTAAAATCGACACTTTTTTCGAAAAGGCAAGAAAATAGGAGAGATAGCGAAAATCTTTAGTGAACTCGAACTGCTATTGCAAATAGAATAAAACGATCACCATACTTACAAGGTATAAAAAAAGAAATACAAGAAATATCACAATGTGATAAAATTTATACTCTCCTTATGGACCATCTCATCGACGGAAAAAAACAGGCTGAAGTCGCTTATAATTATGATATGACACAAGCGCGTGTATCTCAAATAGTGACCAACTTTAGAAACAATATCCTGGAACGGTGCCAAACAGGTATTAGCTAAAACGGATCTGCCATGTGACACCAATGCCCATGTGAGTGTTTGATCCAAACAATAAAACGTTACCAGGTATTCTACTATTTTCTCCTGTTGTTCATATAAATCGTTGATTTTATAAGAATTTATATTTCCAACGATTCCTCTAACTGTTGAATCAGTTACTCCTGTTATACTTGATGTTTATAGACTCGACCCCATCAACGCAGATAACCTTAGAATAATACTATCAAGTTTACATGTTGGGTTGATCCAACACCTTGTTTTTAAAGTCAGAAACAATTTGAGTAACTCTACTCCGAGAGACATCGCAGATGGTAGCGATTTCCTGATGCAGTTTTCCACTAGGCCACTCTCTCAACACTTGAATGTTAGTTTTGAAACTCAGTTGTTTTTTTAACATCTCATCGTTGCTGATATGCCAAGATATTGGATGTTGGACACAGAAATGGTTTATTAGCAGATGGATAAGTGATATTAGAACAAAACAGAAAGGCACCAGAGAAACGTGATTTATAAACTATGTTTACTCGGATGGAATCCTTACGAGATCGCTGATGTTGTCAGCATCAGTCGACAACGAGTGGAACAAATAATGGGCAAAAATAGGAAAAATTTGACTAAAGTCAAAAATTTCCTATTACAAGATTTTAATAACAATAAACCGATAAAGGAGATTGCTGAGTATTATGGTCTTGATTTACAAACTACTTGGGCGATTAGTGTTAGATAGATATTTTTTACTCATTTCCAACCTTCCATCAGATAACTCATATCACTATGATCCTTTACAGTAAACGGGAGACTAAGATAATGATTTATGGCAGTATCTCTCGTATGACCCTGACTGAGAAGAATTGGAGTGATATTATCTTCCCCTTTTATACTGCCGTAATACTCGAGGAGCCAACATTCATATGTCTTGCGTGTCATCTTAATAGTAATGCCTTCTATACCGATACCGCTTCTCTCGGCCCAACGCAACAAATTTTCATACCAAGTGCGTCTATTAGGGAGTTTCTGTTTAATGTTAAAAAAACTAGATACAGCCTGGGATCCATAGTCAGACAATTTTATCCAACGTTGTTTACGTTTGATCTTCTTTTTACGAACAGCAATCTTGGGCAGATAAATCCTGTTTTCAGTTGCATTAAACCATTTAGGGTTCTTCTGAAACTCCAAAAACTCATTGTATCGCATTCCGCTACATAGTGCAGCATCAAACATAACACGATAATTATTTTTTGGAATGCCATTTTTAAATTGCTTGTATTCACATGGACGCAAAATCCGCGTATCACCAACCAAAATCGGCGAGTTGAAAGGATCATCGTTTGACACTAAAAACCACCTGTAACGGTAATAACGTGTGTATATTTAAATATCACCACTTGTTTTTTAATCTGTTACCAGATTTAGCATCATAAGTTA
>JAUXAU010000107.1 GCA_030619765.1 Thermoplasmatota archaeon | reverse complement strand
ACAGGATAAAGCATTGAAGGACGTAAAACCATTCAGTTATTCGATATTTGACAAGAGACAAAAGACATTAGCTGACTTCTCTGTCAGCTAATGTAGATCTCCGTTTTGAAGAAACGGAGTCTTAGCAGTTATTTGATAACTTACATCCTCTTCTTTAATCTGTTTCTTTGCTAAGTATCTTATACTCCTATAGGTGTTTATTGTATCGATATATGCAGATGTTAATGAGGACCTTTTGATTGTCTTATAATTAAGACCTTCAGCATCTAGATACGTATCACATTTTTTTAATATGACATATTGTATTGCTTTCAAGATACCTACAATTGGAAGGATTATTGTAGAAATAATTGTTAAATCCATTTTTGGTGGAACTCCAATTTCATTAATATTTCAAATATTTTTCCTTTATTCTTGAATTCTTCAGATATTTCGAAGGTACTGTGTTATAGATATAACTAAGCAATGCATCTAGAGGAATTGAATTGAATTTCTCTTTAATATCAATAAATTTTTTTCTTTCCTCATCTGTTAAATCTGTAAAAATCTTTTTTGCAAGAGCTTCCCCATAAAAGGTCAGTGAAAATTTATCGGGTATTTTTACATCAGTAAAGTTGTAATTGAATTCGTCTGCTAACTCCAAGTTTCGTCCTTTTGATTTTTCGATAAGTTTCAAGTCAACAAGATTTTCTAACTGATCAACTAGTCTGTCACTAAAAGGACCATAGTTATCAGCTTTGTAATTTAATTCCCCAAAAACTTCTTTAAAATCCTCGTTAGTCAAAAGAAAAACAAGTTTCTCCATTCTTGTGATTCCCTCAATTGGTTCTTTCTCTCCAGCTTTTCCTTCCGCATAAAGCAATGCTAATATTAGCTTTCTAGAGGAAATATTCAAATCAAACACCTCTTTTTATTTTGGACAAAGCATATTTTTATGGCGAACTCTTCTTTATAAATTCTCTTTGGGGTCATTGAAAGTAATATGATAGTTTATGGATATAAGATTTTTTGTGCAATTCTTTAAAATTATCGATTAACCTCTCAAAATTTCTTCTTTTTTTCTTATTCTATCTTTTACTAAACCACAAGATTGCTCTTCCTCTTTTCTTATATAATTTGTTGTTACCCCCTTCCCCTGGATGTTCTTCTCTTTACTTTTACTCTGTGTACTTCTTTTGATGGTTTCTTTCTAGCCTGTTTAACTGCTGGAAGTTTTCGATTAGCTTTCCAAAATTTCTTATTTTTTTCCCGTTCACTTTTCACAAGATCAATTCTTTTTAGTTTTTTTAAATGTTTATCTGCTGTATTCCAACTCATACCTGTTCTTTCGGCGACTCTGTTGGTAGTGGCTCTACCCTTTATTTTTAGTAGATAATGTATTAAACCCTTGTCGAACACGTCTATTCTTTTTTTTTTGGACTCTTTGATTTTAGGCAAATCGAATCACCTCTAACTCCACTTTGTTATCCTCTTTCACTCTAAAAAGTATCTTGTCTTTTTTGTTCAAACTTAATCTCTCTCTGACAAACTGTGGTATTCTAATGAAAAACTGCCCTCGATTTTCTCCAATGTTTACTTCTGCTTCTTCGACATATCCCTCTCTTTCTACTTCCCTGAATATCTCCTCTTTCTCCTCGTTCGATAGTTTTTCATTTTTTGCCATATTAAGGGTTATACATATGAATCTTATTAAATTTTTGATATAATTCATATGAATATTTGAATAATAGAAACTTTTATAAATGTAGAAATAATACATAATAATCATATGAAACTTATGTAATAACTCTATAAATTGGAAATAATAATGATCAAAAATAATAAAAAAGAACCAAAACAAATAACAATAGAACAATGGAACGCTTGGAAAACTCCAAATGGTATCAAACTACCGATTAACGACACAGGAGACTCGGATCAAAAAAACCTTGGAATATCAAGTATAGTTGATAATATACCCTTTGATTTAGGTATTGAAAATGCAGAGATCATATGGAGAACCTGTTTTGATGTAGATGACCCAAATATAGTAACCGATACAACATTTAGCATATTTCCGTATGATGATTCAGGATTTTATAATCCAACAGATAACAATCCAATGAAAGCCTCATTATTTCTTAACTATCATATGATTCCTGATATTGTGCGACAGATACTAAATGATAGATACAGGAATCTGGAACATTATCATAAAAATATCGAGGCAATGTTCAAGACTTTGGTATTCCAAAGAATAAAGCGTATAAGGTATTATCCAAGAGTTGAGCGTCACCTTAAAGGCTATATTGAGGATGCAGAATTACTTGGTTTTCCTAGGGATGATAATGATATTTTTGATACACCTGATGATAAAACACTCGGGCATTTTGAGAATAAGCGATTAGGTATCAAAGGAATGGAAAAAATTAGAGACGCCTATATAATATCTTTAAAAGAAGACTTGGCAAAATATGGATACACCTTAGGTGAAACAGTAAGCGTAGATTCGACACCGCTTACAGCACTGTCAAAAGATCCTGATGCAAGATACAATACCCATTATGATAAACTCATGTATAAGGTTCATTTTGTCGTAGATGTTGTTACAAGCGTACCACTGTTCGTTATGGTTACCAGCGGTACAGAATATGATGGACATTATCTTATTCCAATGTTAAAAAAATTAAGATCTTTGGGGATATATCCAAAGGAGATCTATGCCGATGATCATTATGATACACTAGAGAATTGGGCAATTGTATCAGTAAAACACAATGCTAAATTACAAATTGATCTCGCTGAAAACACTATATTTAGAGATGACGGAAAACATGAGAACCTGCAGAAAGAGTATCAAAGGTTACATCATAATGTTGATTTCAGACCACAAGATCGGATTGGTTTCGATGAGATGTGCCAGTATTTACTTGAAAATGGTAAATATGACTGTGTTGGCGCGTATTTTAGAAATCGATGGTATCTGGAATGGAAAAAACATAAAATGGAAATTGAGAAAAGTGGCGAGAGGGAAAAGAAACCCCGTTCTAAGTCCGAGGGGGTGCATGGACACATTAAGGAGAACATGATGTTCGATGTGTTTATGGACGGGCGAGGTATGAGATATGCCGAAAGGCATGTAAATATGATGATAATTTCGCTTTTGGCGGTTGCATTGACTAGAGTGCAGCATGGAATTTTAGATGGCCTCACTAAAATTGCATGTTTGACATAAAAGTTTTTTTTACATTAACTAGCGGCTTTGCCCGTAAAGTCTGAAAAACATGCTACTTTACAGGCAAAAATGGGACTTTACGGGCAAAATGGACTTTAGAGTCAAGTATATAAATTTATATACTTCTAATCAGATAGTAAATTGTTAAATGGGAGGTAAAAAATTTATGCATAGAAAGATAATTGTAATTTTGGTTTGTATATTATTTTTTGGAATAACTGTTTGCCCGAGTATTGTATGTTACAGTAAAGATGTTAAAAAAGTGGAATATTTACTAAATGAAAATGAAAGATTTAATTTGAAAAACGATAACTATGATAATCTAATGAATGAGGTTATCGAAAGTGGATTTATATCAAATAAAGGTTGGTTAGAACAAGATAAACTTCTCCCATCAGATGGAGCAGAATCTGACAATTTTGGCGTGTCTGTTTCAATAGATGGTGACACTGCTCTCATAGGCTCACCTGAAGATGATGACAATGGACTCTGGTCTGGCTCAGCATATGTCTTCATACGCTCAGGTACAAATTGGACACAGCAAGCAAAACTCCTTGCTTCAGACGGAGCAAGACATGATTATTTTGGCAATTCTGTTTCAATAGATGGTGACACTGCAATCATAGGAAAAACCAATGATGATGACAATGGAGATAGCTCTGGCTCGGCATATATATTCACCAGGTTAGGTACAACTTGGACGCAGCAAGCAAAACTCCTTGCTTCAGACGGAGAGGCCGGTGATAAATTTGGACGGTCTGTTTCAATAGATGGTGACACAGCTCTCATAGGAGCAATCCTTGATGATGACAATGGATATAGCTCTGGCTCGTCATATGTATTCACCAGGTTAGGTACAACTTGGACGCAGCAAGCAAAATTCCTTGCCTCAGACGGAGCAGAATCTGACCATTTTGGCCGTTCTGTTTCAATAAATGGTAACACCGCTCTAATTGGAACACCTTATGATGATGACAATGGAAATTATTCTGGCTCGGCATATATATTCACGAAAGAAGGTGAAAATCAACCACCAAATAATCCTATAATTGATGGTTCAAATAGTGGTAAACCAGGTATATTATATGATTTCACTTTCAACGCTGTTGATCCTGATGGAGATGATGTAAGATATATCATTA
The DNA here is from genome assembly GCA_030619765.1 of Thermoplasmatota archaeon. GTDB lineage: Archaea > Thermoplasmatota > E2 > DHVEG-1 > DHVEG-1 > JAGLML01. The sequence continues at coordinate 3,062 of JAUXAU010000107.1, read as the reverse complement.
AGTGGGGTGATGAAACCAAGATTATAACTGATTTTAATAAATCTGGAAACGATATAACTTTGTCACATAAATGGACTGAGGTAGGTACTTATACAATTAATGCAAAAGCAGAGGATAAGTTTGGTTCAGTTGGTCCAGAGACGACTAAAACAGTCACTATACGAAAAAATAAAGCAGTATATAGCTTGTTGTTACTATGGTTTTTAGAACAGTTTCCAATACTACAAAAAGTATTGTTGTATCTTATAAAGTAGGACTTTACAGGCAAATTGTTGACTTTACGGGCAAAATGGACTTTACAGGCAAAGCCTTAACTAGCTGAACCCACTTTCGTTATTGTTGTTATAGATGTGGTCGAATCATAATAATCCAATATTGTAGTTATATTATAAATACCAGGGTGATCAGCTAATATTTTGTGGTTAAAAGACTCAAGAAAAACAGTAGTAGTTATTTCCTTACCTGGCTGGATCAATCCAAATGAACTTATTTTATCATGATTAAGCGTAAGCCCTATGTCAAATTCATATTCTTCGCCTAAGAAAATTACGCGAAAGTGATTGCCAACTTTTGGAAGACGATGACCATATACATAAGCTCCAGAATATATGGGAAAATCACCATCGTTCCTTATCGTAAAACTGAAATTACTGATTTTATATTTATCTAGATTATTCCAATGGTATTCTTCCCAATTAAAAACTGCATCAATAATTGATAAACTTACTGTATTGTTTAATTTAATTTCTTCTTCGTGAATTATTTCACCCGAGAAATACTCTTTGGTGACCACCAATTTGAAGGTTTGATTAAAAAAGGTAGCATTAAAAGTGTCATAGTTGAAATGTATCAAGATTTTACGTTCAGTAAATCCAGCAATTCCTCTTCCTACTTCAATCCCTTTTGAATCAAGAATATGAAATGAAACATCATCAGAACATTGGAATCTAAGTAATAAGGCAATATGATACTCGCTATCGTATGTTTGTTCCCAAGATACTAACCGAAAGGTAGGCAAATAAGGCATTTCCCAATCAACAATATCAACACTATTATTTTCTTGAAATTGTAAACCAACTGTATAAACAATTTCCTCTGATTTCTTAACTATAAGACCATAAGTATCTAAAGGATAAACTCTCTTGCTTAGTTCGATATATGTTGCTTGCTCCACATTTCCAATACATCCAGATCCTATTGATCCTTCTGAATCTACAATCCAACATGTAAAACTATCTGAAGATGATCTGTTGATCGTGATTAACACTTTATTCTCATTTGGATAATACAGGCATGATAGTAACTTGAATGTCGAAGTAGAACCAAAACCATTAGATGGTGTCGTGCATCCGCTTAATGCGACAGCTAAAAGTAGAATGGCAATTCCAGTTATTAACAGTTGTTTTTTCACTATTTTATATAGCGAACATTGTCGTTATATAGTTTTTGTTAGTAATAGTTATTTAATTTGCCCGAAGTATGGAACTTATTGGCAGTACAAAAAAGAAGATACTCCTTGAAATCGCTAGAGAACCTTGTCATGGATATAAACTGGCAATGGCTCTTACATTGCCATTGTCAACTGTGTACGGTCATCTTCATGATCTTAAAAAACTAGGTTTGGTAACGTATCAAGCAAAAGATAGGCAAACAATATACAATTTAACAGAGAAAGGAAAACTCTTCGTTGAAGTAATTAAATAAATTAAATACTGACAATTGTAGAGATTTTTGTCAAAAATATGTTTTGTTAGAATATGATAGCTAATTGCAGTTAGCTAATTAGCTATAGAACTTGGCTAATTAGCGCCCCCCTTATTGGTAAATCTAAAATATAAAAATGATTATATAGTCTTATACAAGTATTCATCATGTATTCACTTTGTTAATGAATTTTTGGGTTGAATAGAAATGAATGAAGAATCAAACAGACCTCAATATGAAAGAAAAAGAGGGCATATGTTAAAAAAGCTGTATAATAGGCAAGGCATATGGTTTCATCTCGTCGGCATTGCTTGTATTATTTGGTTCTTGGTGAGAGTTCTTCCAAAACCAGATCGTATACGCTATCCATGTCAGCAAATGTCCGTAACAGTAGCAATGACCTATATTGCTTTCTGGACTGTTTTATTCCTTGGGCTAGGTTTATTGATAAAAAAGGCGAAATTAAAGATCACAGCGATTGCACCAACTCTCTTGACTGTGCTGATTATTCTTTTCATCATTACCGGACCTGTTTTTGCCAACAACGATTTTTACCTCGGCAGAACTATTGAACGATGGGACCCGATACCGAAAGAACCAATCGGCATCCCTCAAGGCTATAACCCTGGACGAGTCGCATGGGGATGGAACCCCAATGCCACAGAAAAAGAACTTATAGGATATTGGTGGGAAAAAGAAAACAACAATCAAACCATAATTGATCAAATGTTCTCATTAGGAATAAAAACATTAGCTGATGTCGATGATGATTATTCAGCATGGGATCTTCTTTTCAAGCATTTCAACCAGGAACATGGTCATGGAGACTTAGGGTATCAAGCTGGTGAGAAAATATCAATTAAAATCAATATGAACAATGGCTATTCCGGGCCCTATACAAGTGAATATGATGATGTCGATGCAAACCCCTATGTTGTCAAAGCGTTACTACGACAATTGCGTGATGTTGTCGGCGTTGCCGAAGAGGACATTACTGTTTATGATGCATCTCGGAAGCTGATGAATTGGTTCTATAACCGGGCGTATTATGAAGAATACCCAGCTGATCCTTTGGTTCCTGAGTTTCCAGATGTCCATTTTGTTGACATGTATGGTGGAGCAGAAGGCAGAGAACAAGTTGTCGCAAGTGATGAACGTGTGTATTTTGCCGCAGGACCCTGTGCATATCGGACGCTTCCAACTGTTGTCACTGAGGCTGATTATATGATAAATATGCCTATTACCAAACGTCATGTTGCCGAGCGAGTAACCCTTGCCGGTAAGAACTGGTTTGGAACATGGATGGAAGATGTCTATTCCGTTCATGATTACCATACCATGGGTTTTTCACAGATGGG
>JAUXAU010000124.1 GCA_030619765.1 Thermoplasmatota archaeon | reverse complement strand
GGTCAACCTAGCGTAAGCTAGATTGAAAAAATCAAAAAAACGATGAAAAGACAACAAAAAGGGATAAGAAATAGTAAAATTCTGGATATCATCATCTTTTTTTCACGGATCGATCATAAATTGATTTTTTCAAAGTTCTCTATAATACTTCTAATTCATTATTTTTAATCTTCTAGTTTAGAGGATACTGTAATTTACAATTAAAATGAGAAAGCAATTTTTTGTTATTTTTCCCCTATTAATCAGGTAATATTGCGTAAAAAATTATGCAAAAATACTTATACTAAAAATCTATTCCGGCAACCTCTCATATGAGGTAAGATAGCCTAGGAGAACTTCGGATTTTGGGGTATTCTTTATGTGGGCTTATATAATACATTCAATATATAGGAGATAAAAAGCTAGGAACAATTAAACCATGGGCGGATTTGAAAAATATGTCAGATAAAAACATATCTGTGTTATTGGATGAAAAACGAGTTTTTAAATCATCTGAAGAATTTGTAAACAAAACAAATGTAAAGCAGTGGATGAATAAACACAATATAAAAAGTCTTGAGGAACTTCATAAAAAAGCAGAAGACAGGGAATGGTTCTGGGGAGAGATATCTAGAGATCTTGTCGAATGGTACAAGCCGTATGACAAAGTTGTTGAATGGGATGCCCCATGGGTCAAATGGTTTGTTGGCGCCACGTACAACATTGTTCATGATGCCTTGGATAAACATGTTAAGACCTGGAGAAAAAACAAGGTTGCTTTTATTTTTGAAGGTGAACCTGGTGATGTACAAAAGTTAACCTTTAACGATCTTTATATTGAGGTCAATAAGCTTGCTAATGCGCTGAAAAAATTGGATGTAAAGAAAGGCGATCGGGTAGGCATTTATATGCCAATGCTTCCTGAGATTCTGATTGCTATGCTTGCTTGTGCGAAGATAGGTGCTATCCACTCTGTTGTCTTTTCTGGTTTTAGTGCGCTTGCGTTCAGAGACAGAGTTAATGATTGTGAGGCAAAGATTGTTATCACATGTGATGGTTTTTGGCGGCGTGGGAGAAAGGTATACCTGAAGCAGCAGAGTGATGAAGCATTGGAGGAGGCACCAAGTGTCAAGCATGTCGTAGTGTTTAAGCGTACTGGTGATCCGGTTCCTTGGACTCCAGGTAGAGATGTCTGGTGGCATGACCTTGTTTATGGTATGCCTAAAGAGTGTGAAACAGAGAAACTTGATGCGAATGATCCTTTGTTTTTCTTGTATACTTCTGGCACAACGGGTAAACCAAAGGGCATAATACATGCACATGGTGGTTATGCTGTTGGTACCGCGTATAGCCTTAAATGGGTGTTTGACCTAAAAGATGAAGATATCTGGTGGTGTGCTGCTGATATCGGTTGGATAACTGGTCATAGCTATATTGTATACGCTCCATTGATTCTTGGTGCAACATCAGTAATTTATGAGGGCGCACCTAATTATCCTCAGCCTGATCGATGGTGGGAGATTATCGAAAAACACAACGTAACAACCCTATATACTTCACCTACCAGCATCCGGTTGTTTATGAAGTACGGGGAGGATTGGGTTAAGAAACATGATCTAAGCACTCTTAGACTTCTCGGATCTGTTGGTGAGCCGATAAATCCTGAGGCATGGATATGGTATTACAAACATATTGGTAACGGGAAATGTCAGATTATGGACACATGGTGGCAAACCGAGACAGGACATTTCGTTATATCGCCACTTCCAATTACTCCGTTGAAGCCTGGTTCTGCGACGAGGCCATTACCTGGCCTTTCTGCAGATGTTTTTAATGAGGAAGGAATGCCCGTTCAAAACGCTGGAGGAAACCTGGTACTAACACACCCATGGCCAGGCATGCTCAGGGGCATCTATAAGAACCCAGAGCGATACAAAGACACATATTGGAGTAAATTCAAAGATATATATCTCGCTGGTGATGTAACTCGAAAAGACAGTGATGGTTTCTTCTGGATCCAGGGAAGAGCAGATGACGTACTTAATGTATCAGGCCATAGAATTGGAAACTCTGAAGTGGAATCCGCTTTAGTAAGTCATCCACATGTTGCTGAAGCTGCAGTTATTGGAAAGCCACATGATCTCAAGGGAGAATCAATTACAGCATATGTTGTATTGAAAGGTGATAATAAACCAAGCGATGAACTTCGTAACGAACTTCGTAGTCATGTTGGTCATGAAATGGGTAAAATAGCCCGCCCTGATGAGATATGGTTTGTCTCTGATGTTCCAAAGACGCGTAGCGGAAAGATCATGCGACGAGTAATCCGAGCAAAAGTACTAGGTAAAGAGGTCGGCGATATTTCAACACTTGCAAACCCAGAGGCAGTGGATGAGCTTGGTAAAGCAAAATAAAAACCCCTTTTTTTCTTTTAGCCGTATTTCAACAGTTAAATATAAAAGCTTAACAGGGTATTGCCCTATCAAAAGTCATGCGAGACGTACATAAATTATGATGTGGATAATTTTCGGTGTTTTAACTATTGTTTTTCTTATTATTGTTTCTGCGTTTTTTTCAGGCTCAGAGATGGCCTTTGTTTCGATAAACAAGGCAGTTATTATAGATAAGGCTAGAAAAGGAGATAAAAAAGCAAAAATTCTCGAAGAACTGTTAAAAAATCCTGATAACGTGATAAGCGCTATCGTTATTGGAAACAACCTTGTCAATATTTTTGCTTCAATCCTTGCTGGAGTAATTACCACTACGATTTTTGGAAATATTGGTATAGGCATTGCAACTGTTGTCATGATACTTTTGATACTTATCTTCAGCGAGGCCACCCCTAAAGCGTTCGGTATAAAGAATGAGAACTTGGCATTAAAGGTGGCTAGACCTCTCTCTATAATGACGAAACTGTTCCATCCAATGGTTGTTTTGTTAAATTCTATTTCAAATGGCTTGATCTCCCTCATTGGCGGAAAAAAAAGAGAGACAGCTATCACCGAACACGAGATAATGGCAATGATGAGACTAGGAGAAGAAGAGGGAACTATAGAGAAAGATGAAAGGGAGATGGTCAATGATGTTTTTGAGTTTGATGAAACACACGTATATGAAATTTATACTCCCAAGGACAAAGTAGAATTTATTCGTGAGAATGACGCTATCGAGGATCTTATTCAAAAATCTATTAAAACAGGTTTTTCCCGATTTCCAGCATATAGGAAAGATTTGAATGATATTGTTGGCATGGTTCATGTAAAAGATTCACTGATTATTGAGGACATTTCTTTACCGATAAAAAACATTATGAGGAAGATTTTGAGGATCGATTCGAGTATGAAGGCAGATGATGTTCTTCGGGAGATGAAACGAAATAAAACACATCTAGCATTACTTCAGGATCGTGAAGGCAAGACCCTAGGTTTGGTAAGCATGGAAGACTTGATTGAGGAGATTTTTGGAGAAATTTCAGACGAACATGATATGAAGCCGTAGATTCTTTGTTTTAAGAGTAGTTTTTTGATTTACAGAGTAACATAATTCCGGTAACAACTGTAAAGAAACCGGGTAACACTTGTACAACAAATCCTTTTAAAGGCAACTCATAAAAGTAGGAGTGAGGATATAAAATGACTGATAAAGAAGAGCAAATAAGGAGTCTCTATGAAGAAGCAACTTACTTGCATCTTGAACATACTGGGCATAAGGTGAGGAGAGATCAGTTTATGCTAGTCTGGTATGATTAAAACAAGTTTATTTTTGTTGTGGGATTGATGTCAGAATTAATATGGTGCTGGAGAAAGGGAAACAAGACGATTTATACAAAACGTGTAGATGTCGCTGAACAAGCAATGAAAGAAGGTTATATCGTTACGGTTTTAAGTAGTAGATCTCATATTTTCAGATAGTAGAATTTTTTGATACAAACATTTAAAATGCATCTGTTTATTTGAGAATATAGGTGGATGGGGTAGAAAATGAGTCGAGAGGTAGTGGTTCCGAGTCTTGATGTTGCTGAGATTGATGTTCTTCTGCGACTGTATTATCACGGGGAGGGTGTTGTTGATACGTTATTTGAGTCCCTTTCTGAGAAAGAGATTCTGCAGAGGTTGTCCGGAGAAAACCTTGTGAGTACATCTCTTGTCTCTGGAAAAACTATCGTGTCGCTTACAGAGGAAGGACTCAATGTTTGCGGATCAGTAATGGCGAATACGGTGCAGAAGAAAGTCTTGTTGTTTAGAGAAAAAATTAAAGCGCTACCGGAGAGAGCTGTGGCTTGTTTGGTTAATCATGTACTGTGCAGAGAGGATAGTAGAGAGAAAAAAGGTTTTCTTATTACCTATGAAAAACCATATGCATTGGATGAAAATCTTTGGTTTGAAAAAGTTTTGTTAAAAGATGAACGGATAACTAAGACGCTTGGAAGATTTTATAGTATTCTAGAGTCGCTCGGCTTTATCAAAACTCTGAATAGTCAGTGGCTGTGCTCTTCTGAAATAGAAATGTTTCTTAGGAATGAATACAAAGACGTGGAAGATCTCTCTTGGATGGAAGAGGATTTATTAAAGTATTATTATTTCTTCTATGTGTATGCTCAGGATCAGAAGAATTTGATAGATTTCTCAGGAGATGGAGAGGAATTTCGTTCCCAGTTTTTTGGTGATTATTCAACTCCACCGGATTACTGGTTTTCATCTAACCGACTTAATCCTCGTTCTCTTCTTTCTAACCTCGGTATTAATGAAGGCAGAATATTAGAATTCTTAGGATCAATGCAGCGAGCTGGGATTGTTAGTGAGAGAAATTATCCGCTTTCATCCCTTTCGTTCTTCACAGAAGGCGATAAGATCTTTGCTATTAGAGATGTAAAGGAGTATATGGATTTTATTACGCTGCAGTTTCTTACTCCTGTTGTTGATTCGTTATTAAAAATAAACTAGAATTATTTGAGTTGAGAGCTTACATTCGTGTCCAATTACAGGTATGGTCAGGAGTCATTTGAGTCATTGGATGTAGGAGCTCTTCATTTTTCATCTTAATATTGGCAATTTCCCAATACTTCGGTCGTTCTAAGAAGCAGTTAAATACTTTTGTTAATCGTGAGTAGAATTCATTAATATCAATGCTTTCTACTGTATCTCTATTGTCTCGGATTTTTTGAAAATCTTCTTCAACTCTTTGGTTAAAAAGAGGTACGAGAGTATCTAACTTTTTTAAAACATTATCTGGATTTT
>JAUXAU010000042.1 GCA_030619765.1 Thermoplasmatota archaeon | reverse complement strand
TCTGTAATAAGTGTTAAAGAAGAGCAAAGTTATGAAGTTATTGAAGAGCCAAAAGGCCTTTTAGAAAAATCTCAACAGAGAAAACAAGAAAAAGTAAAAGCACCGCCTTCTGTAATAAGTGTTAAAGAAGAGCAAAGTATCGATGTTATTGAAGAGCAAAAAGGTTTTGGACTGAAGAAACTTGGTAGTAAAAGAATCGTTTATGATCATAACGTTAATGAGTATAGGTACGAAGTTATAGAACCACAACTCAATGAGGAGGAAAAGAAAACTAAAAAGGAAATCTCTCATTTGTTCAAAATGCTTGCCGATGTCGATACATTTGATATGAACAAAGAAGAAAAAGAAAAATTTTTGAAAGAAATCCTTGAACAGATAATCATTGACAACGACATTAAATTTGACGAATCATATGGGGAGAAGATCTTTTATGATCTTTTTGAGGACGTCTTGGAAGAAGGACGGATAGATCTCGTATTACATGATGATAGAATATTTTTAGAAGAAACCATTGGACAAATACTTTTTGAAAACGACATTAAATTTTTCGAGTCGTCCAAGGATAAGATTTTTTATCATCTTTTTAGAGATTTCCTTGGGTATGGACGTATAGATATCTTAATGCATGACGATGGAATTGAAGATATATCATGTGACGGACATAATACACCAATATTTTTATATCATAGAAAATATGAAGCAATCGAAACAAATATTTATTTTAGCGGTGAAGAAGAATTAACCTCATTTATTGTAAAACTTTGTCAGATTTCTGGTAAACAAATATCTATCTATTCACCAATAGTTGATGGTAAGCTACCTGATGGTTCCAGACTCCAGGCAACACTTGCACGAACAGTTACAAAAGGCTCAACCTTTACAATTAGAAAATTCAAAGAGAATCCATTAACACCGGTTGATTTAATTGAATATAAATCGCTTTCTGTGGAAATGGCCGCCTATTTTTGGATGGCCATCGAAAACGGAGCATCCATCCTATTTTGTGGAGGCACAGCAAGCGGAAAAACCACTGCCCTCAATGCTCTTTCACTTTTTATTCCTGCTTCTCATAAAATTGTCTCAATAGAAGATACACGAGAAGTAAGCCTTCCACATAAAAACTGGATTGCAGGTACTACACGACAAGGCTTCTCATCTTCTGATGAGAACAAAACAGGAAAAGACATTGATATGTTCGATCTCATCAGAGCTGCACTAAGACAAAGGCCAAGAGTTATTATTGTGGGAGAAGTAAGAGGAAGAGAAGCCTATAGCCTTTTCCAAGCAATGGCAACAGGACATACATCATATTCAACGGTTCATGCAAGCACAATATACACACTCATACAACGACTTGAAAACCCCCCAATTTCGTTGCCAAGAGCACTTCTCACCTCTCTTGATGTAATAGTATTCCAAAACGCTGTAGAAATTGGCGGAAAGATGGTCAGAAGAATGACTAGTGTTACTGAAATAATAAAGTTGGATAGCGATACCAATCAACTCATTTTTATGGTTCCTTTTACATGGGTCTCAAAAACAGATGATAGATTTGAAAGTAGTAAAACCAGTAAGCTATACAATAAACTAAAACAGCAAAACGACTGGACCGATGAACAACTTGAACAAGAAATATCAAACAGAATGCTGGTTCTCGAATGGATGGGAAAGAAAAATATCAGATCATACCAGGAATTTGGAAAGATTGTTGCAGATTATCAAAAATATCCCAAGAAAGTATTAGAAAAAGTAAAAAAGGAAATGAAAGGATGAAATCTACAAAATATACAAGATTTTGTCGTCGATTATTTTCAAAGAGCTTCGAAAAACTCAATATAAGTGAAACAAGTAAAAATAGATTGCTTGAAAAAGCAGATATTAGCATGGTTTACCAGGAATATTATTCAATGATTTTAATGAATATAATAATAGGTTTTATCGTATCATTTGTCTCAACACTTATTTTGTATATTTTAGTTCCTAATGATATCACGGCATTATTCATCTTAATAATTACTTCAATCGTTCCAATTGTTATTGGTATTATTTATATTCAGCTTCCAGCATCTAAAGCAAAGAGTCGGGGTAAAAACATTGACAGATATCTACCGTATGTGGCTAATTTCATTAATACGATGTCGGCTGCAGGCATTTCACCATCTGAGGTATTTGGTACACTTGCCGGTATAAAACTTTACGGGGAAGTACAAAAAGAAGCTAAAAAAATTACCACTGAAATCGAGTTGATGGGAATAGATACGATAACTGCATTGAAAAATGCTATTGTCATTTCTCCTTCAAAAAAATTTAAAGAGTTTATTCAAGGCATTATTGGGGTGGTTCAATCTGGAAGTGAGTTAGCTCCTTATTTTGAACGATGCGTTGAGAGATACATGTATGAAGATTTAGAAGAAAGAAAGAAAAATTTGGATTCCCTGGCTATTATGGCTGAAAGTTTTGTGGTCACAGTTGTCGCATTTCCACTGTTTCTTGTCATTATCATCTCTATAATGGGTTTAACCAGTGGAGGTATATCATTTGATTTTCTATATATACTAGCGATCCTTATTTTACCAATGGCGTATGCTGGTTTTTATGTTATGATGAAATCAGGGATGGGTGAAGAAATATAAAAAAATTAACAATTGGAAATATAAAAAAGTTAATAACTGGAAGAAAATACAACATAAATAAAAAATACGGCAAGGATCAAACATTATTAATTATAGTAGGTATATCTATAGGAGTTTCATCAATTTTGTTTGTGTTTGGATGTTTTGCTCTTACTGGAGTATCTATTGTCCCTGGCGGTTTTCTAAGTGGTATGGATTACATTGTTTTTGGAGTATTGGGTTGTATTGGGCCAATTGGTTTTTATAATCACGTTAAAGAGAAACGTAAAAGAGAGGTTGAGGAAAGATTACCTGATTTTTTACGAGATATAGCTAGTTCCACTGCTTCGGGAATGACTATTTTTGATTCTATAAAATCTGCTTCTGAAGGGGATTACGGAGAATTAACACCAGAGTTAAAAATGATGGTATCTCAGCTTTCATGGGGCATTTCTATCGAAAATGCTCTTAATAATTTTGCAAAAAGAATTAATACAGATGAGGTAAAACGGCTGGCAATTACAATAAATAAGGCTTTGGAAATCGGTGGTAATACATCCTCCGTCTTTAATGCAGCTGCAAAGGAAATTGATCAAATTAAACGTGTGGAACTTCAGAGAAAAACAGAAATGTCAATGTACAGCATAGTGATATTTATCAGTTTTTTTGTATTTCTTGCAGTTATTCTTATCATTAATGGTACAATATTTGCTGCAATTTACGATCTTCAGAGTGAAATGGCAGGTCAATCTATTGGAGGTATGCGTATAGCTCAGATAGATCCAAGTACAGTTAAAGATATGTTCTTTATCTTTGTTTTTGTACAGAGCATTGGAGGGGGAATCCTGGGCGGATTCATGATGGAAGGGAGGCTTTCATCAGGAGTGAAACCAGCGTTCGCGCTCATACTAGTTTCATTTATTATATTCAAAGTACTATTCTAAAATGCCTAATCTCCAAACCGACAAAATGTCACGAAGATTTTAAATATTATAAGGGGCAGAGAGTTATTTGTGGGTAGGAGAGATGAAAAATAGCGTAATACATGCTAACGATAATGCAGTATCTGAAATAATCGGTGGTATACTTATTGTTTTTATTGCTGTAGTTGTATCTGTATCAATCTATACGCAGATGCTTCCTGTTCCAATACCATCTCTTGAACCTAATGTTCATTTAATGGGTTATGTAACTGAAGATGGAACAGTTATTCTTGAACATATGGGCGGGGAAATACTATTTTCATATGAGATATATGTATTTGAATCAAATGAGACAAATGTCTACAAATACGAAAACAGTCCATGGGAAATTGGTGGGTATAAAACCCCCCCTAATGCCTACCTTTTAACAGAAAATGATGAGATAAAAATAACAGTTTTTAGCATCTATGATGATAGCAGCAGACACAAAGTGTTCGATGGCATTTTTAAACAGGTAGAAACGCAAGATGAAGGCCTGCCTCTAGTCCATCCAATGTTGATATCGACCCTTAGAACAAATACCGTTGATGAGGATTTAATTTGTTATAACTACTCTATTGAGCCTAATATTGACGCTTTAACTTATATCTATAATTGGTTGGTGAAACAGGGAGATAGCTACAGTCCAATAACTAATCTATTGATGCCGTTTGATATCGAAAGTGTAACAGAAGCAAGAGACTACTCTGGAAACAACAATAATGGTACTATTTATAACGCAGTATGGGAGAGTTATGGAAAGGTTGGAGGTACTTACAGTTTTAATGGGACAGATTACATTTCAATTCCATACTGTTTTGATAGCGATTATATTGACAAACTTACAGTTGAGACATGGATTAAAATTAATTTAAATTCAGGAACCATCATATCCTTTGACAGGAATAAATACTGGGACCTAGCAATTTCAGATGGATTCGTTAAATGGAGTACAAACGCAAGTGATGGCACTGCTGAAGTCCGGGGATTTTTAAATATAAGCGATAATGCATGGCATCATATTGCAGCAACGTATGATTCTTCTACAGGAGATTGTAGCATTTACGTTGATGGATTACTAGAAAACAGTGAAAATGCTCATACCTCGGGAGAATCTCTTGGTTCTGGAGATACTCCAATAGGTTTTATAGGAAAAGGTACTGGTAGTGCAAGTCTAAAGACAATATTTTCTACAAGTTTTGAGACACAAGGTGAAAAAGAATGGTGGAATGAACATAATACAACTGGAGAGGAGGAAGGATGGGAAACATTGTTTTACGATGATTTTGAAGGAGCCAACTGGGGTAACTGGAATGACGGAGGAGGAGATTGCAGTATGTACACTGGCGGCGCATATGCTCATCAGGGGAGTTGTGCAATACTCATCAGAGACGATAGTGGATGGTCATCAGCAACATACACTGATGAAATAGTTGCTGATGCAGCAGAATACACACAAATGTCAATTGATTTCTGGTGGATAGCTAATTCAATGGAAGATGGAGAAGATTTTAGGGTGAATTATTATGATGGTTCCAACCTGTATACGCTAGACACTCTTGTCATTGGATTAGGGGAATACAGTAACAATATTTTTTATCATACAGTTTGTTATATTAATGAAACGGATTATGTTTTTACAGATGAAGCAAGAATTACAATACAGTGCGATGCTAGCAGTAATTATGATCATATTTTTTTAGATGAGATATTTGTTAACGTATCAACAGGGAATAGGATAGATTACGATTTTGATCTTCGTGATTCTGAAGATTTAGATCCAAGAACTGGAACCTATTCTATAGGAGGTACTGGTGATTTTGATCCAGAATATGCCGCCTTTAATAGAACAGGTATTGACATCTCAGATTATACTGATGTAACAGTTTCTGTATGGTATAGCTATGAAAGTACGGAATCAGAGGATGAAATTGGTTTCTATTACTTAGATGGTATAAATTGGATTCCTATTTTTGAAGAACTCAATCCTCAGATTGGTGATGGAAATCAACTTGAGTGGACGTTTGCTGAAGCTCAAATACCTGATTCAATAGATACTCTAATTCTACAATTTTGGTGGTCTACCTCATCAACAAGTGAATTTGTGGCTATTGATGATCTACAGATTACAGGAATTCCAAGGGCGGGAGAAAATAATTTCACAGGTTTAATTGATGAAGTGAGAATTTACAATGATGTGCTATCTGCAGAACAAATTTTTCAAAACTATCTGTGTACTAAAGATGGTGAATCTAATAAGAGTGTTATAGTTTCAGAGGAAACAACTCTTTGGGAAAGTTGGAAATGTATAGTTACTCCAAACGATGGAGCGCAAGATGATATGTTTACAGAATCAAACATTTTAACCATCATTAGCTACCCCGGAGGTGATTAATAAATTGAAAAGTAAAAATTTTGCAATAATTATTGCAGTAATGATATTATCTCTATCTTTAATGATTCCATCGGAAACTGTAGAAGCAGGATCATATGATGGTCTTGATCTTGCAAATGCCATTCTTGTAAATCAATCAACTTTAATAAACTCTCAGTATACAGATACAGATGATTTGGGTCATAGGCAAGCAATAGTTCTTGCATCTCGTGGGACAATGCTTCCTACTGGGGGGTCATCATTTATTCTTTTAACAACTGGGGTAGCTGGATATAATCCGGCAACCACAGACGGACTTAATCCTGGTGATGAACGAGGAAATTGGTTTGCAGCAGGAAAATATGGTACTCCTAGAGATCAAGCGACGCTTACTTTGACACTTCAAGTTCCACAATACATGCATTATATTTATTATGACATACAATTTTTTACCTTAGAATATCCAGATTATATAGGTTCACAATATAATGATAAGCTAACAATTACTGTTGATTCTCCATCCCAAGGAACAACTGAGTATACAATAGATGTCAATGGCGGAGATTTTGTATTAAACGCTAACGATATAGAAGGGACCGGTTATGATGTATTTGCCACAAGTGGAAATCCTGCTGATGTTGATTGGGTAACGACAACCCCAAACCCGACTGGTGCAGATGGAGGTGCAACCGCTCTTATTGGAAGAGAACATCCTGTATCCCCAAATGAACAGATTACGCTAACCTTTGATATCAAAGATACAGGAGATAATCAATTTGATAGTGCTGCATTTATAGATAACCTTAGATTTTCAGGATATGCACAAACAAAAATTATAGCAAGAAAAACTGTCCAAGATATAAACGAAGGTCTCCCTGAGCCTACAGACATATTGGAATATTCTATAGCTATAAGTAATATTGGAACAGCAGATCAAAGTAATAATCCTGGAGATGAATTTGAAGATATCTTACCTGATAACGTAGGATATATCCCTGGATCTGCCCAAGCAAGTTCAGGAACAATAGCATACAATTCTGAGGGAAATAAAATAACATGGGATGGGGAAATATCTAATGAAAGCAGTGTTGTATTAAGTTTTCAAGTAACTATCAATTCTGGCCTAGCCAATGGTACTGAAATATCAAACCAAGGAACGGTATACTGGGATACCAACGAAGATGGAATAAATGATGCAACTGAACTGACCGACGACCCTGCAGTTGATGATGGCATAGATCTGGATGGAGACGGAGAAACTGGTGATGATGACCCAACAGTAATAATTGTTTCCTCATATGAGGCACCAACCATAGTTACTGAAGATTTTTCTGACGATTCAGCCGGAGAAAAAGCAACTCAATCACATGAAGGACAAACATGGTTTGAAACCAGTGAACAATCAGTAGAAAGTAATTTCGAGGTAGCCTCTAGCTATCATTATTCTACACTTGGATCCTTTAAAACAAAGCTAAGAGCATCTTGCAGTCCACAATATTGGAACTATTCATTCTCTCAGTTTAACAGCGATGTTGTATGGTGGGAAGTCTGGTTTGCATGTGGGAATACCAGTGAAGAATCTGACCTCTTTTTAGATTTTAAAAATACTGATGGAAATGATATCGCAAAAGTAAAATTTGAGTATGTCCAAGCGGGATCTGACCATCCATCAGATTATATTGTAAAACTTTACTATAAATCATCAAGTGAATGGATTCAATTAAACTCTGATTTTTTAGGTGGCTATCTTTATAACGGCTGGTATAAAATGAGAATAGAGAAATATGGGGATGATTATATCAACTATTCATTATACCAAGTTGGAAAAGGATTGATAGATACTCAAACTGGTAGCATACTCGGACCATTCTTTTCTAATTTGGCAAGAATAGAATGGAGTAGCACAAAAAGTCCTGTTGTATGCCCAATCTTTTTCTGGGATGAACATAGGATTGGACTTACTTTAATATCATAAAAAGGTTGGTGAAATTGTGGCAAGAATATTTGATAGAAATATGCTTATAATGCTGGTAGCAATAATGGTTGGTGCTGTTGTAATAACATATTTTGTTGCAGATATTGTCAGCAAATCAAAAATCGACACCTTAACAACAGAATATATTTTTGAAATTCAAGATGTCAACAGAAAAAATGAAAATTTCACTGATAATTTTCTGCAAGGATCTATCATGATGGATTCTGCTCGAGAAATCAGAGAAGTGGCGAATCTTAATTTCGATTTTGCGTTGTTCTGGTTTAATAATGCATTAGTAAATGCCAGTGTATGGTTTAACAACGAATGGGTGAATACGACAGAGAATTTAATTGAAAGATGTATCGAAAACTGTAGCAATGCGATGATTAAATATTTGACATCTCACGACAAATTTGGCGAATCAAAACCGTATTTTGTTGATGCTAAGAGCTTTACTGAACGCGAGAGATATATCGAGGTATTAGGCTATTATGTTAACTTCTCACATTTAGGACAGACTATCTCCCTACTTAGATATAATGCAAGTAAATTCATAAAGCAAGCTGCCGAGAACTTATCGCTAGGGGCACTGGAAAACGTGACACTCCTTATGGAAAATTTCAGTATGATGGAAGAATTGTATCAGAGTGCCCTTGGAGGATATGAAGAAATGAAGGAACGTATTGATGATTACACGTTCTTTGATGAAATAAGAGAAGAGCATTAAATATCGGGATCTTCAACTTTCATCCTTTATTTTTTAATTAAGGATTACGCATTTTTTCAAAGTTCTTGTGGTAATCTCTCCAAAAGATTAAAGAAATAGAATTGTTTACCTCCTCTTACAAAAATTATCATATGCCCTGGTAGTGTAGTGGTCTATCATGCGAGCCTGTCGAGCTCGCGACTCGGATTCAAATTCCGGCCGGGGCGCTCAATTTTCTTTCAGTAATCCAAATTTGGTATAAAAAATCTCTTTTAATAATAAATTTCTAAGTATATATAATGCATTCTAACTCTATCCTTATTAAACATATAAGTTTGAACAATCTTGGTTTATATGTAAAATAAAAAAGAAGATTATTTTAGTACTTTTTACTAGATCGGGGTACCCCCAGACAATGCATTATACCAGTTTCCATTCCATGCTATTGATATAGAATTCAATGTTCCAGGTTCAATAAGTCCGCTGTAACCAAGTACCCATTGTCCTGGTGGATTTGAAAAGTCCCAATATATCATATAATCATCTGCTTTCATGCTTGTTGCTCCGATTGTCACTCCCCATTTTGGTAGATAGGATGCTGTATCTTTTTTGATGGTGAATGTGGCATCAATTTCATCCCAATCTGTATCAATGAATACATTACCATTCAGGTCAAAATCGACGTCCCAACTAAATTTCACATAATGAGGTAATGTTGGATGTTTCCAATCAAAGTTTGTGATGATATCAACTCCTAAAAATGAGGCAGAGATATCTAGGACATCGAGATTAAATGCACTATCTATGTCAAACTCTATATATCCTACCCCATCTAGGTTGAGATCCCATTGTACTTCAAGATCTTTCCATTGATCGTTTACAAGTTTTGAATAGGTGAGATGGCTTATAATGTATAGTTCTCCATTTATTTCAATTCCATCTCCGACTTTATTAATGTAGAAATCGTTTGCCTTTAACCCCCCTAGGGCTATTTTCCTTCCAGTGTTTCCTGAGGCATCATATTTGATAGATGAAAATTCTATCCAATCAACAAGATTATGGTTGTCGGTGTCTAAATACACTCCTGAAATGCTGTCACCTGTTTCGTACCATTTTAAGGTCATGGTTTTGGAGTAGTCATGTTCAAAGTTTGTTAGATCTATTTCTAGCTTTCTATCGACATCTTCGTAGTAGCAGCTGGGTCCAAAATCCTGTATGCCATTGTTGACTGTTATCATTTTATTGGTTGTGTCCCAAGTGAATTTGAATTCCCCTGGTTTCAGTCCAAGTCCTTCCAAGGCTATTGTTTTTCCAGCCTTAGTTGCTTTTATTAGGTCCATGTCAACTGTCATCCCATTATCTATATAGAACATTTTTTGACTCAACGTCCTTGACCAATTCATATATAGATTTCCAGATACCACGTTAATGTTCCCTAGTTCTAGCTCAAGTCCGCTTGTTGGATAGCTTATTTTACACAAGTTTAAGTTTCCATCGACACCATTGTTTATTATATTAAGATGCCCATTTGTTGGATATTGTTCACGTTTCCAGTCAAATGTTATGGTTCCAGGTTCAAAATTGAAGGTTGCGAGATTTAATGTTAGTCCATCATGAATTATCTCAAGGCTATGAGCTATTCCTGTATCACTAATGATGAACTCTATGAATCCTGATCCATCGTCCCATTCAGCCTCCATACTGGCGCTTCCTTCAATGTTTCCATGGATCTCCCAGTCTCCAAAGTTATAGGTTGATATTTCGACATCCCAGTTGAGATCAAGTGTTGCATCGATAAATAAATTATCCTGATCCCATTCGCCGTATATTGTTCCATCATTCTCCAAGTGTGCATTTGAAATGGTGAAATCAATGGATTGGGTGGTTCCACTTCCCACTGATAAATGAAGGTTATTTAAGTCTACATTGTCATCGTTATCAAAGTTGAATTTAGGTTTAACGCCACTAAAATCAAACCATGTTGTACCACTAGAATCCACACTGAATAAGTCAATTTCAAAAAGTAAATCAAATTGATTGCTCTCTGGTCTATCATATTCGATATTGAACCCAATTATATCGATATTGTTACTGGTTTGAACCTCGTAATATTTATCCGTTGGTTTAAGTAAAATGTCGAAACTCCCCCCAGCGCTTGCAGAGTTAATTCGGCCAGCCCAATAGCCAACTTCAGCTTCAAATAGTGAAACAGATACTTGTCCATTTCCTCCTAGCTCTAAAACTTGTGTGCCATATTCATAGATAAATTCAACCTGTCCCCCTGAGGAAATTGTTATTTCATCTACATTTACAAAATTTTCATTTCTTTGTAGCACAAAATTTGATAAACTAATTGATGAGGTTAAATCGACGTTAAAATTTAGGTTTTCATTCCATGAAATATCAACATCTCCACCTGCAGTGAATGCTAAATCGGTGTTTAAAATTGTTTCAGTTTCAAAATTTTCTATATTAATCTTCACATCAAAGGCTACATCATTTGAAAGTTTGATACTGCCATTTTGTAAATCTTTGAAATGAAAAACAAATCCTTCATCTGGTCCACCTTGGAAGTTACCGGAGATATTTAATAATCCTTTTTCCTGAGTTACTGAGAAATTAAAATCGATATTTTTCGTGCTTCGTTGTAATTCAAAGTATCCGTCAGAGAAATCAAATAGTAACTTAATGTCAAAGCCATCATGGGACGTAGCATGGAAGTCAATTGTTTGTTCATTCTGTGTTACATCTTTTAATTCCGCGTTTAGTGTAAGACCTTTGTTGTCACTATAAAACGTGATAGTTACTGGAGAATTGGATGTTATCTGCCAACTTAGAGACATTTGGGTTGGAAGATTAGTCATATAAAAATTTGTGTATGGATCATCTAGGTCGTCACAAATACCAACTATAAGTTCGTCAGATGCATATTCCTTTGTAAGTAAAATATATCCCTCATCTAAACGAGGGAGCCATTCAAAATCAACACTTGTTGGTAGATGTTTCAGGTAGAAATAGTGTGAATTCTGGCCACCTTGGTTGTCTTCGTTTTCTGTGAATAATACAATGTTTTCAGGCGGATTATCGATGTCAAATGTTATATGTCTTGCATTGTTTGGTAATTTGCCTATGTCCATATGGAAACCTAAATTCTGTAATGGATTGATTAACAAGCCAATTTTCGCACTGCCATATTGATTTTCTCGGGTGATTGAAAGGGTAAGTGCTGAATCGTCTGAACCTTGGAGGTTAACATCTCGAATTGATGGGGTTCTTCTATGCATTAATGTTGTAGCGGTGAACGATTCGAAGGTAGCTGCAAATTTTGTTTTAGTGGTGCCTATTGTGTTTGAAAAAGATATAAACAGTGAGAAATGGTCAGCATCTGAAGATTCTACTCGTATTCCATTTTCAGTGATCAGGTCCCACTCTTCTCCCCCGCTATTGTTAGGCTGAGCTGGCGTTTGTTGGATTTTTTCTTTTGTTGCCACTGCAATTGCCTTTTCACTAGTTTTAGTAGGAGTTGAACCCTTGATGAAGCCTTGCATAATAGGCTGTTGCCCTGTTGTCTTAAAAGACTGTGTAGTAGTTTGCAAACTAGTAATTGTTGTACCCTGTATTACTGGATAAGCGTTTATGTTTTGATATACTGGTTGTACAGCGTTACCACCATTCAGGATTCTGGGTAGGATATATGGTCTGAATATATGGGTCGCGCTAAAATGGCTTGGTTTTTCATCACCAGCTACTGATTGATATCCTATTCTCACAACAGGTTCTTGTAAATCAAGGAAGCCTTCCATTATCTGAAGGGAGAATTGTAAACATATAGTGAAATCATCATCGGTTGTGATGTCTTCGGATGTCTTTTCAATATCTGAAAATGTTGTTTCAAATGCAAACCATGGGAAACCATTGAATTGGGATTGACTTATGACGGGTTTGAAAAAATTAAGATTGTTTACTTTTACGTCACCATCTCCATCGTGGTTCACATCAATGGTTAAGGGTAACATATAGCTGTTTGAAAGTGGTATAGTCTGCTCATATCCGTTATAATTTGTATAAATTTTTACAAATAATAAGGGGTAGAGAATAAATGTCCCTAATCTGTTAAAAAGTATATCTAGAATGGTTGTTAGTTCAGCATTTGAAGTAATAAAGAAATCTTCTATACTGGAATAAGAAACGCCGATATCTGCATGTAGGACATCCTGACGTTTGCATCCGTTGTTATCCCTTGTCTCTAATGTAACAAGATACACCTTTTCCTCAGAGTAGCTGTGTGTTACTCGCTTGCCGTAGTCTGTTGTTCCATCCCCAAAATGCCACACCCATTCAGTAATCTCTGCATCTGCATTATTGCTAATTGATTGAGATCCGTCAAAAAGAATTGACTCATCTTTCTCTGCATGATAGAAGCAACCTCCATATGGTAAAAGATGGTTGCCCTCTTGATTGATATAGACGGGGGCAATATCTTGGTAGGTCTCTCCATAATTTTTTGTTATAGTTAGAGTAGTATAATATACACCTGATGCGGAATAGCTATGAGTTGGATTTTGGCCGTAACCATTTGTTCCATCGCCAAAATCCCACTCATAAGTAACTATTCCAATAAGGCCAACGTAACTATTTGAACCATCAAATTGTATAGATACATCTGTTTCTCCAGAATATGGTCCACCTGCATCAGCATGAGAGATGAATACAATATGTCCTATCAATTCTTTTTCCTCTGCAGATATTTCTTCTGTATGAACTGGAAGATCTCTCTCTTCTGAATAAGATCGATCTACACTAGAATGAAAAGGGGATACCAATGGTTCTTCAACATTTTCTCCCCTCGTTGCTGTTTTTTCTAAAGGAATTCCCGCGATACTCATGTTTACTAGTATCAATAAACAGCCCACTACAACTCCAATAGCTAATTTTTTTTTCATATAATTTTGTCCCCCTTTACTTTTAACAATGATAATTAAATTATAGTTATTATATTTATAAGTTTTTCCTACATTAAACTACAATTAATAATTTTATAAAATATATCTTATACCATTTCCTAAATTTTCTTGTTTTCTGAAATGACTTACACTATAAAAAATTTGACAAAAAATCTTTTAATGAAATTGTAAAGGTGGCTTGACAGCGTACCGGGAGCCCCTGACTTTCAAGCAGTGGAGCTTACCCAAGAAGACTCCCGAAGGAATCAACCCGGGCTCTCCACCTAGGTCAGAGGTTCAAGCCCTCAAAGAGGGTAATCTTCCCATGGGCTCTCGCACCATAGTACCAAAAATTACGCAGGCAAGCTTAACTGCCGGGTTCGGAATGAGACCGGGTGTTTCCCTGCCGCTTTGACCGTCAAACCACATTTACCCTAAATTTATGATGATACACAACCTGTTTAACGATTGAGCCAGAAGATGAACGTTTAGTAGTTACGGGCTGAACATGTCGCCGAAGCTTCATGCTTACACCCTAACCCTATCAAACGAATCTTCTATTCGAGTTCTATGATGCCTCGTCTCAGGGTGGGTTTCATGCTTAGATGCTTTCAGCATTTATCCCTTACAGCGTGGCTGCCCAGCATTGCCCTGTCGGACAACTGGTAAACTAGTGGCTGCAGACCCTTGTTCCTCTCGTACTAAAGGGTCTTTCCCTTCAAGCATCAACGCTTCTAGAAGATAGCAACAAACCTGTCTCACGACGGTCTAAACCCATCTCACGATCCGCTTTAATGGGCGAACAACCCCACCCTTGGCAGCTGCTGCACCACCAGGATGCGGAGAGACGACATCGAAGTAGCAAGCCTTCAGGTCGATATGGGCTCTTGCTGAAGACAACTCAGTTATCCCCGGGGTAACTTTTCTGTTATCAATCACCCCCACAAATGAGGTTGATTGGTTCGCTAGGCCCTGCTTTCGCAACGCGGATTGTTGTTGAGCCAATCCGTGTAAAGCCACCTTTTACCCTTGCATTCTACAGGAGATTTCTGACCTCCTTGAGGTGACCTTTGGGCGCGCTTGATACCTTTTCGAGCGCGTGGCGCCCCACCCAAACTACCCACCTATCGGTGTCCTTTTACAAGTTAGTGGTACGGCAATGGAAGGGTGGTGTCCCATTGGCGCCTCCACCTAGGCTAGCGCCTAGGCTTCGATGGCTTCCACCTACACTTCACATCCAAAACCGTATCACAGCGACAGGCTGTAGTAAAGCTCCACGGGGTCTTCGCTCCCTTCTAGAAGGTACTGGACTGTGCGCCAGTAAGTCAATTTCACCGGTCTCCAAGCGGGGACAGTAGGGCTCTCGTTAAGCCACTCATGCAAGCCGCCAATTAAGCGGCAAGGTATTACGCTACCTTAAGAGGGTCATGGTTACCCCCGCCGTTTAGCGGTCCTTCGCCCCATTGAAATAGGTTTTCAGATACCGCCACTGGGCAGGATTCGGCGACCATACACATCCTTTCGGACTTGCGGTCACCTGTGTTTTTATTAAACAGTCGGAGCCCCCTAGTTACTGAGACCTGCTTTCTACAAAGCAGGCACCCCTTCTACCGAAGGTACGGGGCTAATTTGCCGAATTCCCTCGCCTGGATTAAGCCGATACACCTTAGCCTTTTCAGCTAGGGGCACCTGTGTCAGTTCTCGGTACGGATTTACGAACTACATCTCAAATCTTTTTTCATGGGCACTTGGGATCAATTCAATCCATCAAAAAAACGACAGACCATTCGCGCTTTGATCAAGTTCTCACCATTACGGTACTCCCTCGACTTAATACGTTTAGACAGACAGACGAGTCTGCTGAATCTACCCGGATGCGTCAAAATTTGAGCAAATGTTCGTAAAGTACAGGAATATTGACCTGTTTCCCTTTCGACAACTTCGGTTAAGAGTTGCCTTAGGACCGACTAACCCTCGACTGATGAACATCGTCGAGGAAACCTAGCCCTTTCGGTGGTAGAGATTCTCACTCTACTTATGCTGCTACTTTTGCCAGGATTCTCGTTCGAACGCGGTCCACTTGACCTTACGGCCAAACTTCTACCCACGCACGACGCCCCCCTACTCAATTCCAGTTAGGAATGCTTATGTATCGGTGATTAACTTAGCCCCGTCCATTTTCGAGGCATACAACCTCGACCAGTGAGCTGTTACGCTTTCTTTAAAGGATGGCTGCTTCTAAGCCAACCTCCTGGTTGTCTGAGGTTATAAACGCTCTTTATCTGTGACACTTAGTTAATACTTTGGGACCTTAACACAAGGCTGGGTTGTTTCCCTTTTGGACATCAAGATTACCCCAGATGCCCTCACTACCCTGAATCTATGATGATTACACATTCGGAGTTTAACAAGATGCCGAGGAATTTCTTCCCCTAAACACCTAATTAGTGCTCTACCATGCAATCCATCTCCTCAGAGATCTACCTACGAGTAGTCTCGGGGGGAACCAGCTATTGCCAGTCTAGATTGGTCTTTTGCCCCTATACGCAGCTCATCAGAACGATTTGCACATCAGTACCTGTTCGGTCCTCCACCCTATTTTCACAAGGCTTCAACCTGGCCACGCATAGATCGACTGGCTTCGGGTATCGAGGTAATGACTACAGGCGAGCACACCCTGTCCCTTGTTGCCTGCGGACATTTGCTTTCGCTATGGTTACGGGTTGTTCACCCTTAACCTCGCCATTACCAGGAACTCCCTGGCCCGTTATTCGAAACGGACGATAAGACACTGCTCCACTATCTAAGATAGCTTCGTTGCTTTCATGCCTTATCAGTCTGTAACCACTTGATTTCATGCTCTTTGCACCTCCCGCAAGGGGTACTTTGCAACTTTCACTCACGCTACTATTACGCTATCGGTCTCGAGTAGTATTTAGGGTTAGAAGTTTGTGTCTCCCATATTCACGCACGATATCCAACGCACGTTACTCTGGATACTCAAAAATCTTCCACTGGTTTACCTCTACAGGACTGTCACCCTCTATGGTGCCTCGTTCCAGAGGACTTCGAGTTAGCCAGTTAGGAAGTAAATGAGTCCGAACTCCACATTTCCCTTAACTCTTCGTTAGGGGATTCGGTTTGCCCTGTTGGGCGTTCGATCGCCTTTACTAGCCCAATCTCATTGATTTCTTTTCCTCTGCCTACTAAGATGTTTCAATTCGGCAGGTTCCTTTTCACTAATGTGAATATCGCCGAAGCGATAGGATGTCCCATTAGGTAATCTCCGCATCAAAGGCTCCTTGCGCCTACACGGAGTAATATCGCGGCTTGGCACGACCTTATTCAGCTCTCGAGCCGAGCAATCCACCAAATGGCATAATACTGGCTCAATTAACGTCCAGGTTGCGTATGCAATCCATTGAATCTTCAATGGCAACGATCATTGACAATAGTGCAAACAAACCTTCTAGTTGTTGCTATGCCTACGTTCTTACCAACTAATATTCAACTACTAGTTGGCGCTTATATCATATATTTAATGGAAAATCGATAGTGGACCGGATGGGATTTGAACCCATGGCCTCCTGCTTGCAAAGCAGGCGATCTTCCGCTGATCTACCGGCCCGTTATCTAAGGGTCGGTAGCAATTCCGTTACTGTTAATATACTTTTTGATCGACGTAGTTTATAGTGTTTGATTTACCCACCTTTTATCTTAGGAGGTGATCCATCCGCAGGTTCCCCTACGGATACCTTGTTACGACTTAACCCCGCTTACTAAGCCTAAGTTTGAACATAGCAAAGACTATATCCTCACTCAGACCCAACTCGCATGGTTTGACGGGCGGTGTGTGCAAGGAGCAGGGGCATATTCACCGCGGGATGTTGACCCGCGATTACTACGGATTCCAGCTTCATGAGGATGAGTTTCAATCCTCAATCCGAACTATGACTAGGTTTCGGGATTACCGTCACCTTTCGGTGTTGAAACCCATTGTCCTAGCCTTTGTAGCGCGCGTGTAGCCCGGAGGATTCGGGGCATACTGACCTACCGTTGCCCTCACCTTCCTCTGACTTATCGCCAGCGGTTTCTTTAGTGTGCCTGATAAGCGGACTTACCAGTAGCAACTAAAGATGAGGGTCTCGTTCGTTGTCTGACTTAACAGAACGCCTCACGGTACGAACTGACGACGGCCATGCACCACTTCTCGGAAAATCAGGCAAGGTCATCAGCCTGGCCTTCATATAACCGTCGCCTCCGGTGAGATTTCCGGCGTTGAATCCAATTAAACCGCACGCTCCACCCGTTGCTGTGCTCCCCCGCCAATTCCTTTAAGTTTCAGCCTTGCGACCGTACTTCCCAGGCAGCTCGCTTAACAACTTCTCTCCGACACTAGTTGGGCTCGGAGCCCAACTAACATCAAGCGAGCAGCGTTTACACCCTGGACTACCCGGGTATCTAATCCGGTTTGCGCCCCAGGGCTTCGTCCCTCACCGTCAGACCCGTTCTGGCTAGACGCCTTCGCCACTGGTGGTCCCCCTAGGATTACAGAATTTCACCTCTACCCTAGGAGTACCTCTAGCCTCTCCCGGTCCCAAGTTCAGCAGTCTACTCGGTATTCGTATAGTTGAGCTACACAATTTACCCAAGCATTTACTAAACCGGCTACGGACGTTTTAGGCCCAATAATAGCGGCCACCACTTGAGCTGCAGGTATTACCGCGGCGGCTGGCACCCGTCTTACCCAGCTCTTACTCTCTCTGTTTTTTAGACAAAGAAACAGATGATTCTTACGAACCAACACTTGGGATCCCCTCATCGTGCTTTCGCACATTGTGAAGATTTCGCGCCTGCTGCGCCCCGTAGGGCCCGATATCGTGTCTCAGATATCGTCTCCGGGCTATTGCTCTCACAACCCGTATCCGTCGTAGGCTAGTCAGGTCTTTACCCTGACTACTACCTGATAGTCCGCAGACTCATCCTTAGGCGCCGGAACTTTCAATCTAGGTGCATTCCAGCATCCTGGATCTATGGAGTATTATTCTCAGTTTCCCGAGAGTATCCTCCACCTAAGGGTAGATTATCCACGTGTTACTGAGCAGTCTGCCGAGGGCCGAACCCTCTCGACTCGCATGGCTTAGTCGGATCCCAATAGCAGTGGCCTCCGGCAGGATCAACCGGAATCTGGCACACTATTATTATATAGAATTGGTGGGTGAATCAAATTTCACCAACATACGTCGATCGTCAGATTCAAGAGACCGCAAAATATCTCTAAGAGATATCTTGATTTTCTTGAACCTCCACATCCATTATTTCCCGGAATCGAAATGGCCTATTCACAGATAGTATCGATAACATACTCTCATAGGCCGGCCGGAAAGATCCGGGTAATTAAATTTCGAGGTAAATTCTCGTATATAATAATCATATATAAAGGTTATACATATATTTTTTGGTGGTTAATTATATGGACTGGATGGGATTTGAACCCACGGCCTCCACCTTGCGAAGGTGGCGATCTTCCGCTGATCTACCAGCCCTTAAAAAAGAATAAGCGAGGCGATTATTTGATTGTTTCTCTTTTAGCTGTACTTTATCAACCTTTTATTTTTTGCCTGTTTTAACGCTTCAATAACTGCTAGCTTTTCACCCATCATAAACTTTTCAAGTGATCCTCCACCGGTACTTATATGGGATATTTTGTCTCTAAGGTTCATTTGTTCTACAGCTGCAACAGTATGCCCTCCACCAACAATAGAAAACGCATCTGAGTTGGCCACAAAATTAAATATTTCTTCTGTTCCTTTTCTAAATAGAGGATTTTCAAAAACTCCACAAGGGCCAGATAAAAAAACTGTTTTTGCGTTTTTTAAAATATCTTTGAATTTTTCTATAGTTTTTTCACCTATGTCAACTAAGTTGTGTTCACTCGGCAATTCGTTAAGATCTATCTCTTTTCTGCTTTCATTTTCTGACACTGCAAAATCTATTGGGAGATATATCTCATCTTGAAACGAAGTTAATACCTTTTTAATATCATCGAATTGTTCTGGCTTCCCTTCTTCAGATAAAGCAAATTCATTCTTCTCTCCAAGATCATAACCTTCTGCTTTTAAAAATGCATTTGCTGGTAGTCCAGTGAGAATAACCTTGTCTGCAGTTTTGTTATGCAGAACCTGCTCTATCGTTACAATAACATCAGAAAATTTTGCCCCTCCAAACAGAAATATGCAAGGTTTTTCAGGATCACTCAGGATTTTTTTTAGCGTTGTTAGCTCTCTTTCCATAAGTCTTCCTGCACAGGACGGTAACACTGCTGTAAAACCAATGAGAGAACATTGGGCTCTATGGGCTGCAGCAAATGCATCGTTTACAAACAGATCAGCCAAAGGATATAGATTTTGTACAAGCTCTGATTGCGCATGTTCTTCAGCAGATTTCTTATCTGTTTCGCCTGGAAATTTCCTGACATTATCTAAAAATAAAATCTCCCCCCGTCTAAGATTTTTTATCGCGTCTTTTGCTTTCTCACCGAAAATATCATCAACAAAATGAACTTCCTTTCCAAGCAGTTTTTGTAATGCCTTCGCATGTTTTTCTAAAGAAGTAAAGTCCCAACTTCCTTGCCTTCCTTGATGAGCTAATATTACAATCTTTGCATTCTTTTCCATTAACTCTCTTATTGTTGGAAGAACAAGTTTGATCCTAGTGATATCTAGAATGTCCAATGTGTTTTTGTCAAGCGGCATATTGAAGTCGACTCGCAATAGAACAGTTTTGTTTTTTACATCAAAATCATCCAATGTATTGTATTCTTTCATTAAGAAAACCTCCACAAAACGTTGTATCATTAGTATTTATTTAAACATATAGTTTATCAGATCTACAACTCTGCAGGAATAGCCCCATTCATTGTCATACCATGAAAATATTTTAGCAAAATTTCCTCTTTCCCCAATAACTCTAGTACTTAATCCATCAATAATAGCAGAATGTGGATTGCCCACTATATCAACTGATACAAGCGGTTCTTCGGAATATTGCATTATGCCCATAAGACTCCCTTCAGATGCTTTTTTCAATTCTGAATTAATCTCATTTATGGTTACATCTTTTTTTAGAACACAAGTTAAATCTGTAAGAGAACCATCTGGTGTAGGAACTCTCACTGCCAAACCATCAATTTTTCCTTTTAATTCCGGTATGACAAGTGATACTGCTTTTGCAGCTCCAGTTGTGGTGGGGATGATCGAAACTGCGGCAGCTCTTGCTCTTCTTAAATCCTTATGTGGAAAATCTAAAATACGCTGATCACCGGTATATGAGTGAATCGTTGTCATAAATGCTTTCTCTATGCCAAATTTATCGTTTAATACTTTTACCGGTGGAGCGAGACTATTGGTTGTACAAGATGCATTTGATATAATATTGTGCTTGTCAGAATCATAAAGATGTTCGTTTACACCTAATACTATTGTTAGATCAGGTTCTTTTGCCGGTGCAGAAATAACAACCTTCTTTGCCCCTGCTTGAAGATGTTTTGAGGCACCCTCTCGAGTGTGGAACATACCTGTGGATTCTATTACCACATCTGTGTCCATCTTTTTCCAAGGTAATTTTGATGGGTTTACCTGTGAGAAGAATTTAATGAGTTTTCCGTTTACCTCAATTCCATTGTTTTTGGTATTAACAACGCCATCAAATTTTCCGTAGATAGAGTCATATTTGAGAAGATGAGCAAGTATTTCGGTGTTACCAAGATCATTTACAGCAATAATTTCAAATTTCTTGCCATATTGAGAGTGCTGTAGTGCTGATCTCAAGAAATTTCTGCCTATTCGTCCAAAACCGTTAATTGCTATTCTGATCATCCCATCCACATTTTTAAAAATAAATTAGTCTATATAAGTTTTCCGAAAAGATGGATGGAATCCGAATCTACAATTTTTAAAGTTATAAACTCCCCTATCTCAACTTTTTCATTAGTTATTACTGGTTTGTAATTACCTGCTCTTCCAACGAATGTGTTGTCTTTGACTTTTTTTGTTAAAAGAACAGTATATTTTTTCCCCATATGTTCTTTATTTTTTTCCTTTGAGAGTGTATCGCATAAATCAGTTAAATATTTTGAACGTTCTTTTGCTATTTTTGTAGACACACGTCCTTTCATGGTTTTCGCTTCCGTTAGGGGACGAGCCGAATAGCGAGTAATATTCACAATATCTGGTCTTACTTTCCTTAGTAAATCGGAAGTTCGATTGAATTGTTCGCCTGTCTCAGTCGGAAAGCCAACAATAACATCCGTTGAAAGTGTTATGTCTGGATATTTTCCTCTGAATTTGTCTA
This sequence comes from Thermoplasmatota archaeon, assembly GCA_030619765.1. Taxonomy (GTDB): domain Archaea; phylum Thermoplasmatota; class E2; order DHVEG-1; family DHVEG-1; genus JAGLML01. The sequence goes on along the minus strand of JAUXAU010000042.1, from coordinate 7,159 downwards.
CTATTTCTAAAAAATCTTCTACTACATATTTTCTATTCATTTTTTTTAATATATCATTATCTCCTGATTGGACTGGTAGATGGAGAAATTTATAGATTTTTGGATCATCGTATGCAGAAATAATATTCTCTAGGTTTTTTTGAATATTAAAAGGATTCATCATTCCTGTGCGGATCCTAAAGTCATCCTTGATTTTACAAATGTTCGAGAGGAGTTTACCAAGATTACTCCCTGTACCAAGACCGTATGATGCAGTATCTTGTGATGTAATTTGGATCTCTTTGCAGCCTTGTTTGAGAGCGTTGGATACATCTGATACAATCTCATTCATCGGGAAGCTTCTTAACTTTCCTCTTGCGAAATGAGTGATACAATAAGAGCAAGAAAGCATACATCCTTCAGCAATGGATATGGGTGCAGAAATTCCTTTAAAATTTTTAGGTGAAAGCGTTTTGTTTTTTGGTATAAAAGTATACTCCTTTCCGGTTATTATATCATTAATATAGTGCATATGCTGTGATGGTAATAAAAATGCATTTGGAACAATGGATTTTATTAAATCAGGTTGTACAGAAGGCATGCACCCAGCAACAACTATTTTTTTGTTTGTTTTTTTAAACACTTTCATTCGAGAAAGCATTCGTTGTTCCGTTGTTCCTATAACTGTACAAGTCAGCAAAACTAGAACATCTGCTTCTTCTATGTTATCTGCAATTTCATGATTTTCTTTTTTTATAATGCCTCTTAATACACTTTCGTCACTTTTATTTGCAGTACAGCCATAAGATTCTAGATAGATCTTCATTATTAAAACCGCTAAGAGAAATGATTCTATTTAATTGCTTCTGCTATTCTCTCCAAAACAAATTTTTTATCTAAGTTTGACAAAAAATATCCTGCACGTGGTCCTTTTTCCTGCCCAAGTATTATTTGATATATTGTTTTAAAAGCTGTTTTTATCTGAAGATTTTCTTCTTCTGATATCTCATAGATTGCGTTGTGTATCTCTTCAGGCTCCCATTTTATATCTCGTATTTTCTCGTGCATAATGGAGAGAAATGCTTTTTGCTCCTCTGTGAGATTTATTTTTGGTATCTTTTTTGTAACTTCGAATTTTACTATATCTGGTGCAAACTTATTTAGCCAGTACCGTACATGTTCTGTTCTTTGTTTCAAATGTTTCTCGTCTTCTTTTTTCAGATCTTTTGGAATCTGTCCAGTTCGTAAAAGAATCTTTTTTACTTCATCCCAATTTTCCCCTATTTGGATAAGTGTAACCAAGTGTCTATACGGGAGCTGATATGGAATTGTTTTTGAAATATTGTGGGGCTGAGAAAGCTCATAAGTTTTTCTAAGGTCTTTCATTCCTTTTGTTTCTTCTTCCACTCCAAAATAAACTCTTTCCTCTTTATCATATCCATCTACCAGATTAAGTAGTCCAAGACCAGAATCAAAAACAATGTGTTTACCCGGCTGATTTTTCATCAGTAGAAACCTAAGAACTTCTGGAGGTGTCATCTTTAGCATCTCTTCTCCGCTTAAAGCAGTGCCTTTAGAACTGTGCATTGCCCCTTCTCCTTTCAGTAAGATGAATTCATAAACAAGTAATGCTGGGTGAGGGTATCCATAAACCTCTTCTACAATTTTCGCTCCGGTATCTCTTGCCCCACCTACTGTCGCTAGATCCTTTCCACAAGGCTCGAAAGTGACACCAAGCATTTTCCATCGTGCTGGCCAATCAACCCTCCAAGGAAGTTTTCCTACACCTCCCTTTCTTATATCTACCTCACCTTCATATCCGCAATCACATTTGTATTCAATAATCGGGTACTCATATAAGACTGGTTTTGCAATCGTCATCCTTTCACATTTTTCACATCTGATGTTAAAAGGAAGCCACCCCTTTGGAAGTTTTCTTTTCGATATTTTTTCTATTATCTCTCTTATTTTATCTGTATTTTCTAAAGCTATTTGAATGGCTTCGTTGTATTCTCCATTTTTATACATCTCGTTAGCACGGTAAACATGGGGATTTACACCAATTTCCTTTAAAGAATTTAAAAAAGAAGTCAGATAGTGATCTGCGTAACTTTTGTGTTCTCCACATGGACAAGGGATTTCAGAGATAGGTTTCCCAACATATTTTTCATACGATTTGGGAAGATAAGGATAGACTTTCCTTAGAGGATCGAAATCATCTGCGATATAAATAAAGTCAGCATTTCCACCTTTCTCTATTATCGATCGGTACACTGCATCAGTAGTTAAAATTTCTCGCATGTTTCCAATATGAATTGGACCCGAAGGCGTTATACCAGTGGCAAGAACGTGCTTCTTTTTCTCTTTGAGTAATTGATCTGCTAAAACATCTGCCCAATGCATCGCCGATTTCTCCACTAACTAAAATTTAGTTAGATCACTCTTGCTCTGATAAGTGCACGGAGTGGTATACCGCTGATACTATTTTGCGCTCTCTTATTTAACAAAGATAAGCACAACACGGGTTTACCCTTTTCTTCCTTTATTGCTTTGATTGCACTCCTAAACGTTTCGCCAGTACCAACAACATCATCTACGATAACAACATTCTTACTATTCACACTTGCATAATTGGAAGAAAATGCTCCTACTTTTTCATGATGTGGTCGAAAAACTGCTAGTTCCAAACCTAACTTATCTGCAACAAACGTAGCATACGGGATTCCATTAATAGCAATACCGACTATTGTATCAATCTGTTCACATTCTTCTAAGATAATATCGCATAGTGCATCAGATATAAACCCTATTCTTGAAGGATATACACCTATAGAGCGCCAACCGATTTTGACATCACCCACCGGTTTCTTTTCTTTTCCTTTATTTAAAAGCCATATTGCAGTTTCTTTAGATACATTAAGTTCTTCGGCTATCTCGTAATCAGTCAGTCCACTCTCTTTGTATTTTAATGCTTTTTTTATGAGAGATTCTATTTCCTTCATTTACTTAACACCCTTTTTGGCCTTTTTGGATACGTATATATCTTCGATATTTAGATGTTTGCTCTAGTTGAAAATATACAACTATTGTTCACGGCTTGCCTTTTCGTTTTTAAATAAGTGTCAATCACTTACCAAATTTTTATGGATTATGCTGTGTAGGTAATAAAGAATATGTGTAGGGACGTGAGATATATCATAGGGTGACATATGTCCTGTCCTAACACAAGTGATAAAGAATAGATCCATAGTAAAACTAAAATAGTAGGATACTATGTTATATTAAAAAGTTGATACATTATGGCAAAACAAAAGAAAGGAGAAGGGTTTCATTCTGGAGCAGGACTTATTAGATACTTTGATGCAGAGGAAAAAACCGCACTAAAGATACCACCTTGGTTTGTTATAGCAGCGTGCATAGTAACTGCGGTAATTATTACTGCTGCACATCTTTGGAATCCCCTTGTCTAAAAATTATCGTTTTTCTAGTTTCTATTTTTCCTATCTTATTCCTTCCCCGATAGATAGTTTATACCTTTCTCAGTCAATTTTACCTCGTTAAATGAAACATGTTGCAACATTTCAAGTTCTAATAATTTTTGTATCATAGTATCTAACTTTTCTCCAGATATGTGGAGTAATACCTTAGCCAATTCAATATCCATATCTCTTGAATGCAACATTTGCAAAAATTCATGATCTTTTTCATCGATCTCAAACATTTTACTCGTAGGTATTGACTCTTTATCCTTTGTATATCTATTAACATAATCCTCTATGAGCATATCTAAATGCAACTTGTCCAGCAAACCACCCTCATCACCATATAAGGAAACTACATTATTGTCATATTCCCAATTTGAGACATCATTCCAAGTATAATCCAATAAGTTTGCATCATCAATTTTCTCTTCTTTCTGTTCCGTGCCAGTCTCAATAGTCGGAACAGATTTTTTCCTATCTTGCAGACTATACAATTGATGTTGTTCAGATTGTATGTCATCTAAATCTACACCAAGATTTTCAATTGCTAAGACATATTTTTCTCCAAGATATTCTTTTAGTTCACTTATAAAATATAGACCGGCATCATCTTTAAGCTCTATGTATACCTCTCTAAGAACGATATCGATGGCTTTACCAATTTTAGATGGTTCAATAGAGTCTAAATCAGATGAAACAGTAACGATCTCCTCCACTTCTGAGTAGACTACATCCTTTATTTCAACATACTTGAGAAAATCAAATTCTCGTTCGAGCGTTTTCACTACTGTCTTTACAACTTTAACTGCAAAGCTGTCAAGGGTCCTCCTACCTGCCACAACAAAGGTTGCCTTTAGTATGTGCCTAATAACATCGGAATTTTTAAATTCAGACATTTTCTGAAATCTAAAACGTCTAGTTATTTATAAAACCTTTACCCCTCATTTCTCCCGTGAAGTAAATTTCCTCCTTACAGACATCATTTTAAAGCATTATCAACGATTATTCAAAATGAGAAAAAATTATTATCTTTCAAATTTTTTAATTGTAAGTTGTTTAACGACCGTCTTTTACAATTCTGTTAATCTCAAAATGTACACTAATAGAAAAATTGATTAAACAATTAGAAGATATGGTGGAGCAGGTGGAATGCATATTAAGAAGATTATGATAGTAGATGATTTACCCGGTGTAGCTTATACTGTTAAATACGGTTTGGAAAAATTAGATTCTGATTTCAATGTTTTAAGAGTTGAAAGCGGGAAAAAATGCCTTGAACTTTTAGAAAATAATCAAATTCCAGATCTTATCCTATTAGATATCATGATGCCAGAGATGAATGGGTGGGAAGTTGCAAGAAAATTGCGAGAAAATTTAGAATGGAGAAAAATCCCTATTATTTTTCTTACAGCAACAGAAGACGAAACTAGCAAAATAACAGGCAGTATTATCGGGAAAGACTATATTGAAAAACCGTTTGAAATTACGGATTTAAAGGAAAAAATTGATAAAGCATTGAAGGAAAGTACATAGGATAGCTATAACAGGGTACCATGTCATATTAGTTCTCAAAAAGGCGTATTAATATGAAGATTAACTTTAGCCTTTCATTAAAACTGACATTACTTGTTGTTTCGATATCAGCTATCGTTATTCTCTCTCTAACTTATGTCAACATACATCAACAGAATGAGTTTTTTGAAGATGCCTATTTTGAGAAAGCCGCCTCTCTTTCTAAAGCTCTCGATGCTAGTATATCAAGTCACGATCAACTGAAAGATAAACAAAAATTACAGAACTACATTTCAAACTTTAGCAAACTGAATCCAGATATTTTAAAATTAAGTGTAAATTTACCGGATGGAGAGGAATTACATGTTTTCGTTTCTACTGAAGAGGACTCAATAGGTAGTCTCTCTAGTATGTATAACAATCTTTCCTACGAAAAAGGTGCTATTGTTTACATTCCGCAGCATGGTAAAGATGGCCATAAGTTAACGATGCTTGCACCCATTAATCTCTCTGGTCAAATAGCCGGTACGTACGAAATGGTTCTCTCCATGGATGCAGCATATACAGCTCTGGACATTCAGATGAGAAATCTCGTTTTGATTTCTGCAATTAGTCTTTTCATTCTTATTTTTAGTTTTCTTTTTATGCTGCGAAGAGCTATTGTTAAGCCGATTATTACTTTTAGGGATGCTACCAAAGTTATTGGTGAAGGGAATTTGAATGAAGAAATTAACATTAAATCAAGGGACGAATTGGGAGAGCTTGCCACTGCTTTCAATAGAATGACAACCGATTTAAAAATATCAAGAGACAAAATTGAAAAATATAATAAAACGTTGGAAAAACTGCTTAGCCAAAAAGATGAATTTATCGGTCAGCTTGGCCATGATCTTAAAAACCCGTTGACACCACTTGTAGGCTTACTTCCTATGATTACTGAACAAGAAAAAGATCCGAAACTCAAGGAGCATTTACGTGTACTTACTAGCAATGCTGAATACATGAGAGAACTAATTTTCAAGACCTTGCAACTGGCACGCCTTCGATCTTCTAATGTAAAGTTTGATATCCAACATATAAATCTCAATGAAGAGATTGATAATGTTCTTGACCGTCAACAATCATTCTTAAAAGAAAATAAGATCAATGTTGAAAATGAGGTAAACGATAAAATCTCTATTAAGGCAGATAAATTAAGACTTGGAGAATTGTTTAATAATCTAATTACGAATGCTGTTAAATACACACCGAAAGATGGCGGTGTTATTACCATTGATGCAAAGAAAGATAGAGATTTTGTTACTATCTCAGTTAAGGACAGTGGCATCGGCATGACTAAGGAGCAACTAGGTCGCATTTTTGATGAGTTTTACAGGGCAGATAAATCTATGAATGTAATGGATTCTACCGGTCTAGGTCTCTCCATCTGTAAGCGCATTGTTGAAAAGCACGGTGGATGCATCTGGGCAGAAAGCCCTGGAGAGGGAAAGGGCACAACTTTCTACTTTACCCTAAAACCGGGTAATGGAAAAATAATTAAGAATAAATAGTATATAGAGATAGGTTAAAAACATGGTAAAAAAAATTTTAGTTGTAGACGATGACCCTAGTGTAAACTATACTGTTAAAAATGGACTAGAAGGATTTGATGCAGATTATAAAGTCGATTCTGTAGAAAGTGGGGAAAAATGCCTTGAACTTTTGGGAGATAATCAAATTCCAGATCTCATACTTTTAGATATCATGATGCCAGAGATGAGCGGTTGGGAGACTTATAATAAAATAAAAGAGAATCTGTCATGGAAAAACATACCGGTCGTTTTTCTTACAGCACGGAAAGATCGAGTTGCCAGGAATGCTGGAGGTTTTTTCGGTGACGACTATATCGAGAAACCATTTACAATCCCCGAACTGAAACAGAGAATTGAGAGAATATTAAAGCTGTAATTAAACCATCAACCATAATAGCGGAATAAAAAGTTACAAGTTAATTCCAATTGGGTTGTTGTAAAATAATTTTTCATCTTACTTTTTTTGTTAAATATTTTATCAAATAACTGCTAAGACTCCGTTTCTTCAAAACGGAGATCTACATTAGCTGACAGAGAAGTCAGCTAATGTCTTTTGTCTCTTGTCAAATATCGAATAACTGAATGGTTTTACGTCCTTCAATGCTTTATCCTGTT
>JAUXAU010000030.1 GCA_030619765.1 Thermoplasmatota archaeon | reverse complement strand
CCACAATTGTGATTGGATCTTTCAGTGATTCAGCGACATTCGGGAAAGGTGAATCAGCCGAAACTACTCTGGTTTCGGATGGTAGTGACGATATTTTTGTGGCCCATTACAAGACAGATGGCACTATCATGTGGGCGAAACACGTGCAGGTGGGACGTCTGTGGATGTAGGCCGGGGAATCGTAACGCTTTCGGACGATTCCACAGTAGTAACAGGATCTTTCGAGGGTATTGCAGATTTTGGCCCATACAATCTAACCAGCCAAGGAGATAGTGATGTGTTTGTTGCTAAACTTGGAAATCAACCTCCTAGCACTCCAACAATAGATGGTCCAACTGAGGGCACTGCTGGAGAACAATATACATATGAAGTTTGTTCTACGGACCCAGAGGGAGATGACATAATATATTGTTTTGATTTTGGAGATGACTCTGGTGAAATTTGTATAGGTCCATTTACATCCGGAACTTGTCAAACAATTGATTATACATGGGCAGAAGAAGGAACATATGTTGTAAAAGTCAAAGCAACAGATGTATATGGTGATGCGAGTGATTGGGCAACACTTGAAGTTGTTATGCCTGTAACTCAACAATTAGATACACATATTACATTATTGCAAAGAATTTTTGAGCTATTTCCTAATGCATTTCCAATACTAAGACAACTACGTGGGCTATACCATTAGTCCTTCTCTTTTATTTTTTATAAATTGGCACCTAACAAATAGGTAATTCAGGACATAATTAGGGATGTCTTTGGCATCTTTGAAAATAGGTATTACTTTCCAAAAACTCATTATATCTTTGGTATTTTAGAAAAAAAGTGGGGGCATTGAACTCTTAACACCAAAGCCCCAAACGGGCATTATAGCCAATGGTTAAGTGCCCCAACGGTGGGGGCATTGAACCCCTAGCGAGGAGTCCCGACGGGAGCACTTACCACGATTAGCAATGTACTCCACAAGTTTTACTTCGAGAAAAGTACTGATGTTGATATTCAAATTCTTTGCTTTTTTAACAATTTCTTCATCAACTGAGAGTATTACTTTTCATTTAGACATACATATTATACAAATATAATATTTTTAGTTATCATCGATATTTAAAGAACTTCCGAATTATTCTTCTTCAGAACCTTTTCAATTCTTTTCTTTAGATCATCTATATCAAAAGGTTTTTCTATATAGTCTGTAGCTAAAAAATTTCCAGCGTTCTGAGCAAAATCATCCGTTCTCGCTGAAAGAAAAACCACGGGGATATTTCTCCACGATGAGTTTTCTTGTATAGTTTTAAAAGTTTCCCAGCCATTCATCTTTGGCATCATAATATCCAACAATATAAGATCAGGAATTTCGTTATCCTTCAATAATTTAAGACATCGAATCCCGCTAGAGGCACATGTGACCTTATAATCGTCATCCATATTTTCTATTGTTTGTTTAATGGAATGAAGGTGATCTGGATTATCATCTACCACCATAATCTTTTTCATATTTTTTCTACCTCTTTTTTAAATAAGTATATTTAAAGTTCCAATGTAATGGAGATTTAATCCAATAACTAATTTTTATCTCACCTAAGATGTTGCGTTTAAGAAACATCTCCAAAATATAAAACTATTATGGTGTCATAAACCTAGAGACTATCAGCTGCCTATTTGCTTTTCCGTCTAGAAATAATTTTTTATGAAATTATGAGACATAAGATTAAATAATATAAAAATTAATATATAATATATAAATATTAAATATAATCGTTTGATGCCAAATCTAATAGAATCCAATCTAACGAGGCGATATATATGAAGGAAGATGCCGACATTTCAATTAAAGAAGCAATGGATGAACTCCTGGCGACGACTATCTTTAAAAAGGTGGCAAGGAGAAATGACAAAAATTTCGCTCAAAAACTTGCAATGTGGCTAGTTCGATATATATTAGTTATTTCCTCAATGAATGAATCATTAAAAATAAATCTAGAAACAGTTTTACTAAATTTACATGGGAAAAATTTTAGAAAAATCCTGGAAGTTACAGATAAAACTTTTAATGTTGTTAAAGAGGATTCAGATAAATATAATAAATACATCTGGTAAACAGAGAATCTCTTATATTATGGATGACAAAAATTTAAAAAATAGAGTAGCTGAGAGACTTTTCAGCCCCTCAAAGCACAAAGATTTCTTTATTTAAAAGTTGAAGTGTTGTTTCCAGTATTCCTTTAATTCGTCTAGAGTTTTGTCTAACCATATAGTGTCTGTTACATTGGTTATATAGTGAGTTGGTACAGGCATTAACGTGTTGTATGGAACTTTCCAGGTCTCACATAAGAACGGATCTACAAAGCATCCATAGTTCTTGTATGTTCCATCACTTTCTACCCAAGTGTAAAACGTTCCAACTCGAGAATGGTTTTTGTCGTAAATTGGCATATCTACTAGTTCATCTGTTGGACAGGTTTTTGGACCACAAGGAATTGTCTTGTTCCAAAAACGACCTAACTCCTCAGTTGTTTTGTTTAAGGTTACGTGTTCAGCTACCTCTCTAATGTAGTCACTATATATTGGTATCAGCTTGTTGGTCCCTCTGAACCAAGTGTCCCTCGTATTATCATTGGGTTTTATACCAAAGAAATAGCCAGGATATTCTTGGTTCCAGCTGTTCCACCATTTGTCTATTGTCCCAATAGTGCTTCCGTTGATGTCAAAAACTTCTTTACCAACTAACTCATGTACATTATTAACTTTCATTCACATCTCTCCTGGTTTTTCATAGCAATCTATTAAGTTGTATATAAAATGTCCCCTCAAAATTATATGTTGCAACGCTTATCGACGCTATTGCAATTTCATCAGGAAATGGTAAATGAGAGGTTTCAATCGATATTATAGTTTTAGAACTAAGATAAAGTAATAATTTATATAAAAAAAATTACCGTTTCAATGTGACACCACGCTGATTTTGGTATGTGCCTGAACGCTCGTTATAAAGGGCCTTTGGTACCGTAGAAAGACGTTCAAATACAATTTGGCAAAATCTGTCTCCTATCGGAATTTCGATTTCTTGATCACTAGAGTTAAAACAACCAATGGTCAAGGTACCATGAAATCCGGCATCGACTTTTCCGAAACTTGCCAATATGCCTTTTCGCGCATAACTAGATCTAATCCAGAGCTGTGAAGAGAGCTGCGGACCCATTTTGATAAATTCTTTCGTGCTAACAGCAAACCATGTCAGAGGTGGAATCGATATCATCCCTTCTTTAATATGTTGGTCTGTTTTCTTTATGTAAACCTCACCAATTGATAAGTCATAGCCATTTGGTGTGAGATTTTTTTGGTTAAATGGTTCTATACTAAGTTCACTGTTTTTAATTGAGTTCTCAATATCTTCGTCAGAAAGAATGGTCATAAAGATCACTATTGTTGATTTTCCATAGTAATATTGCTGATAATGACATTTTCTAATGGTTTATCATTTCGTACTGTTTTAACTTTAGATATGGCATCAACAACATCCATTCCTTCAATCACTTTCCCAAAGACAGAATGATGCCTATCAAGCCATGGTGTTGGAGCTACAGTTATGAAAAACTGAGATCCTCCGGTATTTGGACCTGCATTTGCCATTGAAAGTACGCCTTTTGTATCATGCTTTAGATCTGGATGAAACTCATCTTTTATAGTATATCCAGGTCCTCCTCTGCCAGTTCCATCTGGACATCCACTCTGTATCATAAAATTTGGGATGGCTCGATGGAAAATAAGCCCATTGTAAAACCCATCATCTACCAATTTTATGAAATTTCCAGTTGTTACCGGTGCCTTATCATTAAAAAGTTCGATTTTAAAATTGCCTTTATTGGTATCAAATACAGCTATTCGATTTGCCATTTTTTCATTCTCCTTTATGGATTTTCAATAATTATGCTGTTAATTATTATATCTTCTAGAGGGACTCCACCACCTGCAGGGTTGCTATTATCGTGGGGTTGAGCTGCAATATCTCTAACCACTTCTATTCCTTCAATAACAACACCGAACGGGGCATAGCTACCATCTAAAAATGACTGCTCACCGTCGCATATAAAAAACTCGCCACTCCCACCTACCCCTGCACCAGTACTCGCCATCGATATTGCACCGTCAACATGTTTTACATCTTCGTGGGTTTCAAACTCTATTGTCCCATATTGACTTTGATCCTCCGTTCCATCCGGGAAGTATCTTCCGGCTTGTATCATGAAATCATTGCTAATTCTGTAGAAAGTCATCCCATCATAAAATCCATCATTTACAAGTTTCACAAAATTTCCTGCAGTTATCGGTGTTTTATCTTCGAATAATTCAACTCTAAATGTTCCCCTTGTTGTATCAAAAACTGCAATAGAATTTCCAACTACGCCATTACCTCCATTGCCATCGTCACCATTTACATCAGATCCATTTCCTTCATCACTGCTTCCACTATAAAGGTAAACTGCAGTGACGGCAATTATTGCAATAAATATGATAACGATTCCAATTTTTACTCCTTTTGATTCAAATGCACTTTGTTTTTTTGCCGGATTCGATCTTTTTCTTTGACTTTTTTTAGATGCCATAAAAATCACACTTCCCAGTATAATAACAAACTTTAAAGATTTTTTCAAATTCAATTAACATTAATCAGAAAAATTATATATATCTAAAATTCCTATTAGTAATTGATATGAAACGCGATAGAATCATTAAGTTTTTAATTGTTTCAATTCTTTTTTTGTCTCCAATAATTCACTCAATTTCAGCTATTTCCAATAATGAGAAATCAATTCAACAAATTGAAATCATTATTGGCCCCTATCCTCAAAATGCAAATACAAATTCTATTGAAATCATGTGGGAAACCAATGAAAAAACAACAAAAAATGAAATACATTGGGGACAAACTTTAGAATTAGGAAATATAAGTTCAGAATTTTATGGAATAATTTTACTAAATCAAAATTTACATATAGTCAATCTAGATGGATTATCTTCTTCTACAAAATATTATTACAAAGTTGTTTCAGACAGTATTGAAAGCGAGATTTATTCATTTTACACAACTTTTAAACGAAACAACACAGTTAGATTTATAGCATACGGAGACACGCGTGGAGTCTGGGACAACTGGCAACATGCTAGTATTGTTGCAAACAAAATTGAAGAGCATAAACCACACTTTGTTTTACATACAGGAGATGTCGTTAATGATGGAAAAAACAAAAGTCAATGGGTAGATTTCTTCTCTATCTCACAGTTTGTTCATAACAGCACGTTATATCCCGTTTTAGGTAATCACGAGCACTATGGAATCTCATATTTTAGATATTTCTCACTACCTCACAATGAACGGTGGTATTCAATAGATAATGGACCAGTTCATTTTGTTGGCTTAGATTCCAATCCAAGAAATGCACTTAAATTGTCTCAATTACTCTGGCTAATAAAGGATTTAAGGGCAAACAAGCAGCCGTTTACAATAGTGTTCTTCCATCATCCCTTGTATAGTTCAGGTAATCATGGTAGTACTTTGTATCTTAGATGGCTGTGGAGACCTATTTTTGAACACTTCAACGTAGATATTGTCTTCAATGGTCATGATCATAATTACGAAAGAGGGCGAGTTAAAGATGTAAACTACATTGTGACTGGTGGCGGAGGAGCCCCACTTTACAATGTTGGAGAAAGTTGGTGGACAATATATTCTGAGAAGACATATCACTATTGTTTGATTACAGCAAATCAATCAAAATTAACGTTTCAATCGATAAAACCTGACGGAAGCCTTATCGAATCATTTATGATTACAAAATAAATTGTACACTCTTCTATTGTTTAAATTTAGAGGAATTAGTCCCAAAGGAAAATTAAGTAATTGCATTAATAATTTCTTCGGCATCCTCTCCCATTAACAAAATGTATCTAATCTCTTTTTCAACATAATAAGATTAAAAAGATGATAATCAGAATCATTTTTTCAATTTACATAAACATATGGATATCAGTCAGCTGTGGTTATGTTCGATTAAAAGCACATCATTTATGATGATTTTTCCAAATAATTTTCTACAGTGAAAATAAGATTTTCTTTTAGAAGTACTTGATATTTGTGAATTATCCTGAAATCACAAATCAGAGAAAACAGTATTTTGAAAAAGAAATGGCTAAATTTTGATGACCTGTCTCTGTAGATAGAAAGACCAAGTTGTATTTCCTCATTCGATAAGATAAGCCTGTCAATAATTGATGCAATAAGCAAAGTAAGACCTTGTTGGTAATAACTCATATCCTCTTGGTTCGTTGAATTAATGGTTTTGCAATAATCAAGTGCCGTTTCCAAAAATAGCACTCCCATCATGAGAGCTAATTCCATTGCCTTATAGTGTGAAGGTACATCTCTATCAAAAACCTGGAATAGCTCCCCATCGATAAGACGCGCTCTTGATCTTGAATCAAAGATAAAATTACCGAGATTAACATCAATGAATACTGTATTTTTTTCATAACATTTGCACATCGTCGTTCCAATGGCCTTTCCATATTTTTCAAAGTCTTTTTTATTTTCATATTGATTAAGTATCCCGCTATGAATCGCTTCAATAACCAAGGTATTTAATGTGGTTCCGATATCGCCCTTGTCGTCATATATGGCTTGTGTAACGGTCGTGATATCATTGAGTATAATCCAGACTGGACCGAGTTCATTATCGTTTGTTGTTTCCCAACTGTCACCCAGCGTAAAAAGAAAATTCTTGTATCGTTCCCATAACTGTTTAGGATGAGGGTGTGTAAAACAGGAAATATGCCCATGCTCGGCCTCATATACTTTATGGTGCTTTCTAAATTCGTATGACATTTTTGGGAGAAGTGACCAGATAAACGAGGTTATCAAGGAAGGGACACTTCTTGAGTAGTTGTATTTTTGAAATAGCACTAACTTTGAACCTCCTTGAAAGTATATTTCATGCTTGTAAATGTATGGAAGATGCAATGGCGGACGTTGTGACCAAGAAGGGTGCTTTGAGATAATGGTATTTATATTACCATAATATTGTTTCATATGTTGGAGATATTTCAACATCTGCTCTTTTGATATTGAATCCCAGAAATAGATCTTTAGCCAGGAATTACAATTTAGTTTTGTTTGTCGATCTTTTTTATGAAGGTCATGTATTTTTCTGATTTTTTTATAATCAACGGTGCTTATTTTGACGGTAGATATTGGAGACTTCTCTTGCAACATTCTTAATTTGAGAGCAAAACGATGTTATTAAAAAGTTCCTAATATTTCGAAATTAAATAGAAAAATATATATAAAATATAAAAGCATGTATAACCATATATGAGCACGAACCCTTCTAATTCATACAAAAGTAAAAGGAGAATAGCATTTACTCTTTTAGTAGTGGCAATCCTAATAATAAACATAATAGCAAGTGTATTCATTTTTTTAGATATACGGCTAATGGAAATGCCTGAAACCACCATAAAAGTTGACCTTATAGAAGTAAACTCAGAGGAAATAATAATCCATCATAGTATTGAAATTTACAATCCAAATCAATTTGAGCTCATAGTAGACAATTTTGAAGTTGTTGCCAACACAATTGACGGAGATGAAATTGCTAGACTGAAGATAGAAGGCGGATACATTCCTTCTAAGACCAACCGAACATTTGAGTCAAGCGATAGAATTGCATTTAAAGGTCAAGGATATAGTACTTTAACTAGCAAAATTACTGGTACAGTGGGTGTAAAATTCCTTGGTTTGATAAAAAAGACTCTGCCCATAGCTATTAATATTATAACATCCGTAGGAGATGTAATCCATGATATTTCAGCTCCTATTGTTCATATTTGGGGCGATTTTGGGGAGATAACACAAGAGGGTATAGAGTTCACTGGAACAATTGAAGTATACAATCCTAACCCTTTCGAAATGTATGTTGAAGATATGTCGGTCGAAATAGAAACTGAAACCGGCGAAAGTGTTGGTAATTTGGACGTTACAGGGGGTACAATACCAGCCAAAAGTTCATTTAATTTGATTGGTAATGGTAGAATACTCATTGAGGCATTAAATGCGAAGACGCTTAATGTTAATGTGAGCACCTCAGCGGGAGTAAAGATAGCCGGAATAAATAAGTCAGTGCCTTTTTCTATTGACGCTCACTTAAATATGCCGAGACTAGAAGATATAATATCTTTGGACACCCCTACTGATGCAATAATTAAATCGGATATAAAAGCCACATTACGCGGCTTTATAAGTGACATAACATTAGAGGTTATCAATCCAAATAAAATAGGGTTGATTGCCCGAGATATTACCTTTTCAATTTATAGGGTAGATAAGGATGAAAAAGAATTAATCGGAAAGTCTATTATTGAAGAAGAAGAGGTGGGGGCTGAAAATTCGACAGAAATCAAAACCCAGATACTATTACCTTACTCAAAATTTTTTTATTCTAGAGGAAAAGGTTTCCTTCCAGATGCAATTCTAGTTTTAGTCAGAATAAATATCACAGTTCCTGGGCTGGATACACATATATGGATAGGAGTCAGTGGTTATCAGGACATGCACCCGTTTTTTTGATTAAATATGAAAGTATTTAAAATCCAACCTTTAATTTCGTAATGTTGGATTTATAAATGAATATTTGTTAGTAAATATTCAGGAGATAATAAAAGATGGCAAGAATACTCTATGGATTATGTGGAGAAGGTCTCGGGCATGCCAGCAGGAGTAGAATTTTGATAAACCATCTTAAAAAAAATTATGATATTAGAATCGTGGCTGGTGGGAAGGCTTACGATTTTTTATCGAGGGAATTTGATCGTGTGGAAGAAATCGAATCTCCAAGATTTATCTATGAAGGGAATGATGTTAGGCTATTTTACAGTATACTTGTTATGCTATATAGAACAATAGTTGGTACCCCGTTTTCTTTTTTAAAAGTCAGAAAGACTATCAAAGAGTTTAAACCAGATTTATTGATTACAGACGCCGATCCTATAAGCCACTTTGCAGCACGTTTTAGCGGAGTAAAGCGTATGAGCATCGATAATCCTCAAGTGTTATTACATCGAAAGTACGAAGTTACATTTAGAGAATTTATTTCATGGTTTGTCTTGATGATCGCACTTAAGATATCTGCATTTGGCGCTGATAGATATATTATCTACGATTTTTTTGATGAGCAAGTTGATGATCCTCGAGTTTTGTTTTTGAAACCTTTGATTCAAGAAGGTATCTTAAAACAAAAGCCAAAGTATGGTAATCATGTTTTTGTTTACCAAACATCGCTCTCTACCGAATTTATCTGCGAGATATTGAAGAAAATTGATGAAATATTTATTATCTATGGCTTTAACAAAGAGTTGGTTGATGGGAATCTAGTCTTTAGACGGTTTAATGAGGATGATTTTTATCATGATATTTCTAACGCCAAAGCAGTTATCGCAAATGGAGGTTTTACGGTTTTAAGTGAGGCATTATATCTTAAGAAACCAATTTTTTCCATCCCTATAAATAACCAGTTTGAGCAGATTTTAAATGCAAAGTTTATCGATAAGCTTGGTGCCGGTGTATATCATATGGACCTCAATGAAAACGACCTAAAGGATTTTTTAAATAATTTAGATCAGTACAAAGAGAATTTAAAATCTTATAATCCTGAAAAACAAGAAGAAACTTTGAAAAGAATTGAAGAAGAAATACAAAAATTATTATTAAGACATTCGAAGACGTAAAATTTAGATATGCCCTTCTAATTTATATCCAAAAAATTTGAAATATTCTTCCATCCTTTTGTATATGAATTTTCGAAGTTGTCTCACACTTGGGTCTAGCTGCGTCTTACGCGGCTTGATAAATGACGCAAAATCTATTTTGTTGTAAGTTACAATATCTAGAGATTCCATGATTCTCTCTATATTTTTTTGAGGATTTTTACAGAGGTCTTCATAGGTAATAAAAACATAGTCTTGTTTTGAGAGATGTTTGATGTTTTTTAGGTAGTATTTTGTAGCCGCCGATGAGTTGTTTGTCAGTAATACGATTCCAAACGCCGAGATTCTAGAAAAGCAAAATCTGAGTGTGTGTAATATTAACGGATTTTCAAATATTTTATTATAGGTGTTAAAGAGTTGGGTTGTATATGGATTTTTATTTTTTAATAAAACTCTAATAGCTTTAATTGTAGAACTTAACGTTTTGAACGGGTGTCTGTGAATAAAAACAAATTTAGCATTGGGAAATGCTTTTTTAATATAGATAAAATTTGGAAAATCATAAGGATTTTTAAGAAGTATCGGTTTATCGTTTCCTGATATGAACTGAATTTTTTTGCACAATTCTGTAAACAAGGGGAGGTTTTTTGGAGTTATATACATCTGAAATGTTTTCTGTCCAAGGAGAAAACCGTGTTCCTCTGCAAAATCTGCGGTTATTTGTAATCTGTCTATTCCCCTATCCTTAAGACCTTTTTCTTTGAATGATTCAGTGAGTTCTTCTTTGGATGATTCTTCTCGTTTATTTATATGATTATATATGAGTTGGTTGTATTTGATAAGATGATATGCTGTTACAGGATTGAAACATCCTGTTGAAGTAACCATTTTGTATAAGATGCTTGTACCTGATCTATGCAAGCCCAGTATGAAAACAGGTTTAAAATCAATATTTTCTAACTTTTCTAGATATTTTTGATCATGGTATTCACTGGTTTTCATAATTTAACTCTCCAATTTCAAAAAATAGCCATTTTTACACAAATGATTTAACATACTTTTCCCCATATTAAATTATCAAATATAAACCTTGATAATATGAGTTAGATGATATTAGTAAATTATATTACTTAAATATACCATGGGCTAAAGAATGATATGAAAAGGATGATGGCGTTTATTACTAAAGTTCTAAGACTTCCAGGAGTCGAAGAATTTATAACTTTACTTTATCTCAAAATCCCTTCGATTACATCAAATTTTTCCAAGTACATTGTTAATAAAAAATATGGAAAAGCAAAAAGGTTTGTTGTAGAAGCTCATGGCGTAACTGTTGTTTTCTCAATGGAGGATTCTTATTCAAGATTCTGGATTTACGCAAGATGTGATAGAGGCAAAATACATGAAGAAAATGTCACAAAGCTACTTGTTGAAAGTTTAAAACCCTCTAAGTGTTTTGTTGATGTTGGAGCTAATATAGGTTACTATACTTTTTTAGCATCTAAAATTGTGTCTGATGGAACCATCTATGCATTTGAAATGGATGAATTGAATTATTCTCTGTTAGAGAAAAACTTGAAGCTTAATGGATGTAAGGACGTACATATATATCATGCAGCCATAACTGATTCTCCAGGATTTGTTAGTTATATTGGAGATTCAAAACATCCAAGTCCGATGTTTAGCCTATCTGCTAATTCTTCGCAAGTCAAATCCGATCAAGTAATATCGGTTCAAGCTTTTACCTTGGATGATTTTTTCAAGGATAAAAAATCAACTCCTGATGTCATTAAAATCGATGTTGAGGGGGCCGAGATGAAGGTTCTTAATGGAATGCAAAATATCCTTAAAAGTAGTAAGGTCAAATTATTCGTAGAAGTTCATCCTTTACAACTACTACTAAAATTCCAATCGTCTGCCAACGCGGTTATTTTGATGCTTATAAATGAAGGCTATAGCGTGTTTGAGGTCACAAATATAAGAGGACGCGGCAAGGATATAGGTCTTAAAAAGTTAAATCGGGATACTCGATTAATGCGCAATACCATGCTTTATGCTTTAAGATGAGAAACCTCCCGTTAACTGTGAAATTATTATAGTTTAATGTAATGTATATTTTATTGTTTTTATTCCAGAATACGATCGCCATCTCCAAAGTTGTACCTAGATTTAATAAACCTTGACAAATGATCAGTGCCAGTAGTTATTGTCTCATAAGCATCTGTTTTGTTTTTTAGAAAATAATCAAACCACCCTATTGCATATCGTAAGCAAATATCTTTTTGCCACCTCGGACAAGGGCATAACGGGCCAAACGCAGTTGAAAAACCGAGGTGAGTACCACCTTCAATAGCGATTAACTCCTTTGGTGTATTTGCCTTACTGTAACACCGTGATATTATAGGAATACTATATGTTCCTAGATCAAAACAGCCACCCTGAAACTGTATCGGAACATCAATCTTACTGATTATTAGTGGATTGCCCTGGGATAATGCAACAACAGCATCTACTCTTTCATCTATAACAGCAGTCTCAGTCACTGTTATCCCGCCAAGTGAATGACCAATTAACCCAATACTTGTGTTATCGATCATATTTTTTACAGGGCTTTCTTCTAAAAGATAAGTTAAAGCATCTGATGTTGCGGTAGTCCATTCACGTAATACATAATGAATAGGTGTTTCTATTAGAAAAGTATATCGAAAATAGATGTTTAAAATAGGAATATTAATGGATCGTATTGGAAAGATACCTTCAGATTTACCTTGGCCTGGAAGGTCAAAAATTAATACTACATATCCCTCTTCGGTCAAGGCTTTAGGTATCCAATCATAGGCACTTATGTAACCTCCATGGCCTTCACAAAAAACTATGCCGGGATACGTTTTCGATACATTTGATGGATAAAAAATCTCTCCATATAATGTATAGTTGCTGCTTTCAAATGATATATTTACTTGATTTATGCTACTTTCTTGCCTTTCGTTATATTCTTTCGTTATAGCATTGGTGCTTCCACTTACAGCACCATTTATTAAGCTAAAACAGAGAAGCTGAATAATTATTGTAATTATCATTATTTTTAGTGATGTGCGTCTTATCATTTATCCTCTCAAGTCAATAATATTATTTAACAGCGTATTTATAGTTTCCTTAATCATGTTAAGTCGCCTATCCATACCGCATCCATATCTCGCATCCTTCTGAAGCTTTGAAAGGCTTCGTTAGTTTAAACGTTCCAACAACAATATTTCCACTTCCTGCAGGATACTCCATCATCCCACGTGCACCTTCATTGTAAATGTTACCAAAGCCATTATTTATTTCACCGATACCTTCTTTTACAATCGGCATCCACTTTGTTCCATTGTAACACCAGACTTCACATCCTTTCGTGTCTTCTCCTATCATCCTAATTTGCATATTGAGAGTACCGACCCACAGTTTGTTGTCTGAGGAAACAATCATGGACCATACATACTTATTCCATTTGGATCCAAATCCATCCTTTTCATCTGGATTAATCCTTCCTTCTCCGATTACCTCAGTCCAATTAGCTCCGTCATACTTATAGATTTCACAACCTTGAACATTAGGTCCGTTTAGTTGATACCCATCTGTGGCAGTGGCAACATACAATTCATCATTATAAATTGCCATACACCGGATGCCGTAGTTCTCTTTCTCCCCAAATCCATCTCCACCTGGACATTCTACTTTCTCCCAGTCTTCGCCATTTGAAGTTCTCAATAGCTGACAACCAGCATTTTTAAATCTGAAAACAGAGTTGGTGTTAAAAGTTCCGATGTAGAGATGATCTTGAAATACTTCTGTGCTCCAAGCATACGTATTATGTACGTTTTGCTCTGCCTCAGGAAGGAAATCTCTAAATCCTCTATTTACTACTCTGCTCCAATGTATGCCATCCTGTGTTCTCCAGATTTGACAGCCGCCACTATCAGTGTAATCCCAATTCATTGTACCAACGTAGAGATAATCGTTAAATTCTTCAATACACCACACAGCGATATTCTTTGAATCATTAAACCCTCCCTTTATTAATGCGTTTTCTCCTACTACCTGCTCCCAGTTACTACCATCGTATCTCCAGATTTCGCATCCTTTTAGGGGACTTGTCCACGTTCCGACGTATAATTTACCTTTAAACTTTTTTATAACTGATGCAGCAAGGGTTTTTGCATCTCCAAAACCTTTGGGCATATCCGCTTCAGGACGATCCCCAATAAGTTGAGACCACGTATCAAGACTAGAGTTATATTTCCAAACTTCACACCCATCACTCATTCTTGCTCTCATGTGCATAGCCAGGTTTAAAGACATGCTTAACCAAAACATCAAAAAATTATGGTTGTTGTTTTCGAGTCTTCTGGAGATAAGAATTGGTAACAATAATTTTTTCTCAAAAATGAACGGCAACTGCTTGGATAAATCTCCATATAATAAAAAACCATCGTCCATAATTCTATTTAAACCGGGAGGCCCCAATAATTTTGACTTATTAAGACTCTGCGTTCCAATGTACAGTTCATCTTTATAGATTTCTAACCCCCTAATGGCATGGCTAGTATCTCTTCCAAACCCTGCGGTTTCGTTGCCTATTAGTTGTTTCCATTCAGAGAAACTCTCCTGATGAGCATTTTTGTCATTTTTCTCAAAATTTAAGCTATCGCCTCCAATAGTTCCACATATATTTGGTACAGCACTCATTACAATAAAAAATATTATTATAAGCACTAAATTTTTTCTAAGTGTACTATTTTTCATTTTTGGAGTTCTCCATGATGCAAGATTATAATGTTATAGTATATATACTAGAATTTAAATATTTTGGAAAAATAATGAAACATTGGCGGCATTAATGAACAAATCTTATTTTTGCATCACTAAGTTTATTTGTTTATTATTTTGTTAGTCATATTTTACAGAATTAAAAAAAGTTAATTCCTAAGACTGCCCACTATGAAAGATTTCTCTTCTGATTGTTCAGAGTTATTCGCCGCATCATATGAAACTATCCAATAAGTTATATTCTCCCCAGTAGAAAATTGTCCTAGTTCAAAGCCAAATATAGGTTCATTTGACTCGTTAAATAATGGATCTTCTTCATGTCTCTCTTGAACAGGATTATTGCCATATCTGTACATCTCATATGAATTAATTTCGGTATCATTATCACAGTACAAAACAACCCGTTTAATATCAAATGGGCTTGCATTAGTTACATTTGCATATATTACGACATTGCTAACGTTGGTAGGATTCTCTGGTTTATGATAGAAATTATTGATCTGTGGACCCCATACGTGACCACTTTCATTTACTATGATAGATATCCTATGAATCGATTTTTTTCCGAGCAAGTCAACTGCTCTAGCTGAAATTATATGATCATCTAGCTCAAGTTCGCTTATATCCCATTCGATAAACCAGTTTTCTGTACCATTTGCTTCTTTAAATTCACCGTCATCCATGGCAACTTCAACTCTTTCAATACCAATATTGTCCCAGCTATTACCTGATATTGTAATTTCATCTCCTTCCACAATCTCATCGTTTGTGGGTTCGTTTATTCTTATTTCTGGAAGGGTTTCGTCAATCAGTGTTATCAATCTTTCATCTAGCGCATCGCCACATTCAGCAGTAATTACATATTCTCCTGGCATATTTTCAGATGTATTCCATTCATAAAACCATTTACCCTCCATTGTAGATATTTCTGTGGATTCACCATCTATGTTGAGAATGATGCCTTCAGTTGCTATTCCAGTAATATTGATTGTTTCACCAACATTAAAAACTGGATTATCAAAAATACTTGTATCTGGAGAAACAATTTGTACTCTATAAACATTGGTAGATACTTCAACCTGAATTGAAAAATCTAAAATAATGTTGATATGGCGGGCATGATTTCTAAATACTATATACCAATCATTTTTACTTGCGCTAAGACTCATAGCCGCTTCTTCTCCCTCAATGTAATTGAAGCAGTTGAATTTCTTCCCACTCTTATATTTTTCAAAGTTTTCTTTATCCAAGACAAAAAAATCGGTTTTTCCCATACCGCTGTATACTCCGATGTTGTCGCCCATAATATTTTTGTGTAATTGATATGATCTGGTATCAAAGGAAATATCAAAGAAACAGTCTCCCTCAAACATTTTTTTATTGTAATGTCTCTGAATCTTATGAGAAAGATCTAGAAATACTACCAGAAATTTGGTATCTTTAGGAGTGCGTAGAATCCTTAGAGCATTATTTTTTGCGAATTGCCAAGGTTTTCTAAGATTACCTTGTTGAACGATGAAAAGATAGTCATGTCCTTTACCTAACTGAAATGTACACTCTCCGTTTATGTTAGTATAGTTCCAAGTTGTAATAGTTAACCCTTCGATCGTATCAGGAATCTCATTATACTTTTCTTTTATCTTGTTATAGATAGCTTGGAGGATTTTTCCCTTAATCGCTTGAGGCAATCTATCCCAGATTTCCTCGATTTTTTCCCATATTATATTTTTTATCCACGTGATATCTTTTATCCCATGTACTAATACGGTTACTCTGGCTCCATCAACAGGTTGAAGATAGATATCCTTCACAACAAATCTTACCGTATTTCGATCTTCTGGATGAATGTATCGCGATGTTATCTCATATATGGAGCTATCTCCTTTCCAGGCATAGACAGCAGACATGTTTTTTCCCCATCCATATTCATAAACATCTGGTTTGTCTACAGCTCCTCCACCATCTGCCCACCAGTTATCATTCTCATGCCAACCTCTTTCATAAAATTCCCTCCATACATGATCTTCTCCAATATTACATGCACCAACAGATGGCACCAATAATGTTCTTTGTGCAGCAACTGCAATTCTTTGTAATTCCCCACACCATCCATTATGCTCATGAGCAATTATATTGGGTTGGCCAGGCCTACTGCCTATAGCCTGAGCAGGAACAGTCTTTCCAATCCAATAGCTTATAGCTTCAATAGCAGTTGGATGGTTTTCTATGCTCCATTTCCATAGCCTGTTACCAGGTTGGTAATAGGACTCACAGTCCCACAGATACTTTATGTTTGCCAACTTCTCCTTTAACAAAGGGTATCCTAAGTCATTATGATTAAAGAGATAATCTCGCCAAAAGTTACCATAAATATACATAGCATTTTCGCTCGATATTTTCGGTTGTACAACATACCAATAATAGATATCTTTAGGATATTCAAACAGCTTCTCTGTCCCATTTTCAATAACCTTGTACCTTATAGTAGAATAATACCCCCCCATTCCGTCATCATAATCTATAATGTCAGCATATTTTATCCATTTATTATTCTCGTAGAGAAAAAATACGTTATCTCTAATGACCTCAACTGAGGGAACATTACCCAACGGGGAGCAAGCTATTGAAAAAGCTATCTCATCTGCATATTTTTTGCTCGTATTCAATAGTAGATCTGCATATTCTTCAGGAATATCAATTGCATGAAATTGTCTTGTAAGTTCTCTTTGAATCCAATTAGGAGATTTAGCAATAGCTGCTTTCACTTTTTCTGACAGTCCCGATGAATAAGATTCAATCTCATGTCCCTCTAACGATAAGTTCTCTGAGGAAAACTTTATGTAGTAATCAGATCCAGCTGGGATTTCTATTTGCCTAGAAATCTTTGTAACAATTTTCTGATCAGGATGAATACTGCTTTCTAAAGAATAACTAGCTCCAAATGTACTTGGTAAGATTAGAAAAATTGATAATATTAAAATTGTAAACATTCTTCCAATTGATATCAATCTTTTATTGTTTTTAATTTGAAGCCCCCAATAATTATATTAATGCATTTTTACTATATAAATCATGGGAACATCAGATTTGTCCTATTATTGTTATGCCATAAATAAATTATTAATCTTCCCTTAAACCTCCCTATTATCTTTATCCAAATCAAAGAAAGTGATAATGGTCATATTAGAAAAAACAGTAAATTTGGAGAGAATTATTTTAATACATAAACATGTTTTGGGTTTTGCCGCCAAAAAACTTTGATACTAATTGGTGCGGAGTGATAACTATATGATAGAAATAAAAGTACAAAACATTGTAGCATCCACAATATTTGCAGAGAAATTAGACTTAGACGTTATAACGAAAGCTATAGAAGAAACTGAATATGAACCTGAACAATTCCCGGGGTTGATTTTCAGATTAAAAAACCCGAAGACGGCTACACTCCTTTTTAGAAGTGGAAAGGCAAATTGCACTGGAGCTAAAAATATTGGAGATGTGAAAACCACTATCAAAATAATAGCAGAAAAGCTGAAAAAATTAGGTGTAGATGTTTATAAGGATCCTGAAATAGTAATACAAAACATCGTGGCCACATCTGATTTAGGTAACGAATTTAATCTTAATGAAGTTGCTGTTGCTCTAGGTTTGGAAAATGTAGAATATGAGCCAGAACAGTTTCCAGGATTGGTTTATAGAATAAAAGAACCACGCGTAGCTATGTTGTTATTCGGCTCTGGTAAAATAGTCTGTGCAGGTGCAAGAAAGATAGAGGATGTGTCATTAGCAGTGGAAAAATTATCAAAGGAACTTTCTTCGTTAGGGCTTACCAGCAAATAAACCCCATCATTTTTTACATTTTAAAAGTTGATTTAAATTTGAATCGGATGTAATTATGACAATAATAAATCTCTACAGATGATTCTACTGGTATTATTTTTTTCATTATGACATTTTGACACGTTAGTTTTAAATAAGATATTCAATAAAGTATAACATGTCATATAGTATCAATGTCTAAAGTATAGACAGAAGGTGAAAAAGTGAGTAGAAATATTTTGGTTGTGGATGACGACAATGACACACTTCATTCTGTAAAAGATATTTTTGAGCATCAAGGTCATGAAGTATTTACTGTAAATGATGGTATCAAATGTATTGATAAGTTGAAAAATGATTTCAAGGGAATTCTTCTCATAGATATAATGATGCCGACAATGGATGGATGGGACACGATAAGAGAAATTGTTGACAATGGACTGGAAAAGAATGTAGACATAATAGTGATGACAGCAATAGGTACTCCTCATCATGAAAAGATGAAGGGACTTGAACCATATGTGCATGATTATATATCAAAACCATTTAACATCAGTGAACTAATTGAAAGTATTAGAAAATTAATCTAAAAATTAAAAAAGCTGTTGTAAAATTGTATCCCTATTGCTTATTTTCAGGAATAAACTTTTTCAATCTTCTTAATGCATTTATTTTCTCTTTATCTCCAATTTTAGCTTGTTTTATTCCCTGCGTTATAAGATTTGTTGATTCATCCATTGCTTTTCTATCTACAGGAAACGGTACACCATCTTTACCTCCTACCGTAAAGCTAAATTTAACAGGGTCGGACCATGATGGTTTCTCGCCATAAATAAGATCAGATATTAACGCTAGGGCTCTTACAGTATTTGGTCCAACTCCTTTAATTGATAACAATTGTTCATAGTTTTTTGGTTGAAAATCATAGACTTCTTTCATTTTTGACCAGTTTATAATCTTAGGCATATGCAGATATTCTATTGTTTTAGTGTTTTTACCAGAACACATCCAGTTATCTAATGTTCTCTGGTTATGAGGTAGGGTTAACTCTGCCCAATCTCTTTTGAGATGATCTGGGTTATCATTAATTAAATCTACAGATATTTTTTGAGTCAATTTGCTTTGTTTTGCTGTCATATCCAAAACCATTTTTTGATGAATATCTCCTACTATTGCATTATGTGGTTCACACACAAAGTTATCTACCTCGTCTGAAAGCCAATGATATCTTCTTGCATAGTTAGTTTGAGTATTCAATCCTTGCTGTATCACTACCCATTTTCTATCTTCAGAAAAAATAAACACATGATGGTAAAGATCATACCCGTCTTGTATTGCTGTATTGTCTATTTTTGCAGTCATTCGACTAGAATATTTTAATTCCTCTATTGACGGAGTTGAAAAATTATACAACTCACCGATTTTTTCGACATCACATAGGGTTTTTCTTGATGCTTTGCCTTTTCCTCCAACTATTGCAAAACCAAATTCCTCTGGATCTATCGCCTCTTTTAAAGCCCCACAAGTTACCGTAGTAGTACCACTAGAATGCCAATCAAAACCAAGGACACATGACAATGCTTGAAACCAAAACGGATCAGAGATTCTTTGTAAAAACTCATTTTTTCCATATTCATATGACATAACCTCTATAATGCCTTTGGATAATGATACCATTCTTTTGAATAACCATCGTGGTGCTTTACCAGGATGTAATGGGAGGTTTGCAACTCCTGTTTTTGCCATGTTTCATTCTATTGATGAAATTCGACCAATATAATCTTTATCATGGGTTAAACGAAAGTATGAATTTTCTCAAGTTTAGTATTGCTATGACTATTTAGATATTTTTTAAATAATATCTGATAACAACTGTACAACAAGTTCTTTATATGGCACATTTCAAAGTAATTATGAAGTGAATATAATTATGGGAAATATACTCAAAAGAAAAGACAAAACAAGCATCTTCTGCCCTCAGCTACCTGCCCCTCGCCGTGTTTCTAGCAAGAAAATGAGATTTGCAGAGGTTATGATTGCATTTTCACTTATAGTGCTTGGAACCTGGATTATGATTTTAGCAAATTAAACATTTTGTTTGCTTAAACATGATAGGGTCACCTCCTCATTTACTACTATTTTTTCGAAACACATATAAAACATGAGTGACTAATATTTACATACATAATAAATATCCGGGAACGCAGATAAAATGATCAGCATTAAAATCTACGGGCAGGGCGATGATCTCGTGATTGGCGCATGTGACGAACATCTACTTGGCAAGAAATTTGTAGACGGTAGATTTCAGATAGATGTGTCAAAAAATTTCTATGGAGGACAGCGTATTAGTAAGAAAACGTTGGCAAAATACTTACATGATGCAACTATCGCAAATCTTGTTGGAGAAGAAACAGTACAATGTGCTATAAACCTAGGTCTTGTAAATCCAAATTGCATTTTAAAAATAAAAGGTGTTCCACACGCTCAAATGATTAGAATGTTGTAATTTTACTTTTTTGTTTTTCTTTTGGTAATTTCATCTATTTTATCAGTAATTTTTTCGTAATGGCTTCCCATCCAATAAAACTTTTTACACTTGTTACAAAACCAAAATTCATCATTGTTATCAAAGACTTTTCTAGGAACTTTTCCTTCAACTTTGCTCTTTTCAATTTTTTCAAGAATTTTGTTACAGAGAGTACATCTTGACAAAACTAATTTTTCATCAATCTTAATTAAATTCAAAACCAATTTTAGCTGGTCATCGAGATCTGTATTTTTTATTTCTATAACGTTTATGTTTTGCTTTTTCCCTCTTAGAATTAATTCTTTATCTCTAGAAACAATAGTACGATTTTCAATCTTAGCAATGTTTAATAATTCCTCATCTGTTATTTCTTTGTTAGCATAGAATGTATCAAATCCTAATATACGGAGCCATTTTGCAAGTGAGCCAAGCATTTGATCGCATAATAATTTCATTGTATCATTCTATACTGAGT
Source organism: Thermoplasmatota archaeon (assembly GCA_030619765.1). Classification (GTDB taxonomy): domain Archaea; phylum Thermoplasmatota; class E2; order DHVEG-1; family DHVEG-1; genus JAGLML01. The sequence goes on along the minus strand of JAUXAU010000030.1, from coordinate 14,535 downwards.
TAAAATACCGGCCCCTAATCTAGTTACATCAACAATTTTAAGAGATATTAATTCACCTTCGTTTTTTATACCTAGACCATCAGCTACTGTAGGTGTAGTTTTCCCCCCTATGACACAAGGTCCAATGTAGATATATAAATCGTCTAATAACCTCTTTTCTAAAAAACTCCAGGTTATGGTTCCTCCTCCTTCAACCAACAGTTTTTTAACTCCTTTTTGATAAAGCAATTCTAGTGCACACTCTAGGTCTACATGCTCTTCCTTATTGGCTTTACATCCGATTACTTCAACGTGCTTCCCCTCAAAATGTTTTTCATTACCCTCAGTTGTAATAATCAATGTTTTTGCGGCGTTATTTAAAACCAAAGTATCTTTAGGAATTCTACATTTGCTGTCGAGAACTACCCTTAAAGGTTGTTTTGGATTTTTAACATATTTTGCTTTAACTGTAAGTTTGGGATCATCGGAAAGTATAGTATCAATTCCAACAAGAACTGCATCACATTCATTACGCAACTTATACATTCTTTCTATGTCTTCGTCACTGGAAATTCTCAACTGTTTTCTTGTAGGAAGGGCACTCTTTCCATCAGCAGACATTGCACAATTTACAATTACATATGGTCTATTCATATTGTCTCACTTTGGGTAAAGGGAACAGTCTTTATTGTTTTCAGGACAAATGCCCTTGCTTTTGCATGCTGGACCTGCATTTTTAAAAATAGTCGGAGCAACTTTCTTTACTACCCGCAACATCCTATTTGCCAGATTTCGAATCTCCCATTGCGCGTGAAGACAACATCTAAGTTCAAAAAAATTGAGCAAGGAACGAGCATTCATGGTTACGATGATATTTGTACATGTAGCATTTGGAAGGACATAACGAGAATCTTCAGCCGGAATGCCCAGATCAAGAAGCTTATTGTATTGCTCCCAGATGTTTTTCATGGTTTGATCATAAGCTTTTTTCATTTTCTTGTCTTTCGCAATTTTTGGAGGAACAACATAATTCGGTTCTTTTAGGTTAACATATCGTTGACTCTGCTGAGCATAGCTAGCTATACGATGCCTCACCAGTTGATGTGTTAGAGATCTGCTCACGTCACTTATTGCAAAGGTAAAACTTGTATGCTCAACAACGCTTGTATGACCCAACTTCATTACATGTTCAAGTACTGACATTAATTCTTTATCTGAGCTTTTATCTAGATTTTCGGGTTTTGTTTTACTGTGGGTTAATTTTGCAGACATGGCAGGTAATTTTTCTGGATTTGGAGTAAAACCAATTAGTTCGACATTCATCAATTTCCCCGTAACCAAAATAACATAGGCCTTTAATATTTTTGATATCTATTTCTGCTTTCCAAATTTTCATAGCTTACGAATACTATTTTACCAATTATTTTGCGATTTAAAGGGTATTTAATTAAAACCGTAAGTTTTTTTAAAGACATATGATTACCTTCGGATGACAATTCATATATTCGGGAGGAAAAAAATGTTAGCATTTGTTGTAACAACTGCCCTCTGTTTCATAACCTATCTCCTTCTTACGACAGGTAGTGGAACATTGGGACTTTGGAGTCTGGAAGAGATTTTGTTTGGAGCCATTCTTTCGCTAATTGTTGGATTCTTAGCTAGAACCATTCTCGTCAAGGATAATTTTAGAATGGCGAATCCTGTGAGATGGGTTATATTCATGGCATATGTCATTGGACCTTTTTTTATCTCAATGGCAAAAGCAAACATTGACGTTGCATATCGTGTTATAACTGGAAGGATAAATCCCGGTATCGTCAAAATCTCTCCCGATTTAAAAACTGATCTAGGAATAACAATGCTTGCAAATTCGATAACGCTTACTCCTGGTACATTAAGTGTGGACATTGATGAAGATAAAAATGATCTCTATATCCACTGGATAAATGTAAAAAAAGAGGCTTTGGAGAAAAAACCTGTTGATTGTAAGTACATATGTGGCAAATTTCCTAATTGGATTCGGAGGATTGCAGAATGATAGAATTTAACACTTACTTGATCGTATTAATAGCACTTTCACTTTCTATTATAATGGCTATGATACGAGTTATAAAAGGGCCAACTGCACCTGATAGAGTTGTTGGATTAGATACAATAAATACCATTGTGATTTCTAGCATGGTCATTTTTGGTGCTGCATTTCAGGAAGTAATATACATTGATGTTGCAATTGTCTATGCCTTACTTTCATTCATTTCTACATTGTTTATTGCAAAATATTTGGAAGGGGGAGATTTCTAAATGATTTTTGATCTTATTATTTACATTCTTTTAGCGATCGGAGTGTTTTTCAATCTCCTTGCGGGTATTGGACTTCTTCGTTTCCCTGATGTATATACAAGACTACATGCTGGAACAAAATGTACAACATTCGGCTCAATTTTTCTCGTTGGAGCAGTAATCCTTATCGGCCTTAAGATGTGGTATACAGGTGCTACAGACGGCTCTGTTTTGGCTATTCATTCCATCTTTGTTTTAATTGCAATACTACTTACGAATCCAACGGGCGCTCATGCTATTGCTCGTGCTGCACATCGAAGTGGAGTTGCACCAGTGCGAGCAATTGTAGATGATTTACAAAATAAGACGGTGAAAAAAACTGTGAAAAAGAAGGAGGCCGAAAAATGACGTTTTTAGAACTTCTCCATATTATTATCCCCATATTAATTGTTGCAGCTTCTGTAGTTGCTGTTTTATTAAAAGACCTACTTGCCGCTGTTATTGCTGTTGCCGCTATGAGTTTATTGCTTTCTCTAGAGTTTTTTATCCTTCAAGCACCAGATGTTGCAATAGCACAAGCAGGTGTAGGGGCCTGTTTAACTACTGCAATTTTTATCATTGCAATTAGGGCCACAAAACGGATGGAGGGAGAAGTATAATGTCAACACGAAATATTGCTGCAGTGATTGTTTTCTCTATAGTTGCAGTGTTTTTTATTTTCACTGCCCTTCTTATGCATCCATTTGGCGTGCCAGATGAATCAGATATGGATGACTACATCATTGATAATACTCAGGAGGAAACTGGTGCAAATAACGGTGTTACAGCAGTCGTGTTTGATTATCGAGGTTTTGATACACTTGGTGAGGCAACAGTTCTGTTTACTGCTGTAGCAGGCGTTATAATGATTTTTAGGAGGCTCAAAAATGACTAAAATGTCAAAGATTGTTAGAACTATTGCTAGCATTGCCTTTCCTTTTGCTATGATATATGGGTTGTATGTTATCGCTCATGGTCACCTTACTCCTGGAGGTGGTTTCCAAGGCGGCGCTATTGCAGCTTCGGCTTGTGCAATGATACTTGTTGCCTTTGGCTCTAAATGGACGCTAGATAAAATAAAAGAAAAAAGACTTTCAGTTTTTGAAAGTCTAGGAGGAATTGGATTTATCGCTATTGCATTATTGGGACTTGTTTTCGGAGCTGCATTTTTCAATAATTTTTTAACTGGTTCAAATTTCTTATTTGGAACCATTCCAGCTACTGGTTCTGGGCTTGCAGATATCAACACGGGGGGTGTACTTCCATTAATGAACTTTGCAGTCGGTTTGAAAGTGATTGTCGGATTGTTTGTAATTGTTCTAGTTATGGCATATGCGGCTACTAGTTTTAAGGAGGATAAAAAATGATTTTCAATATTCCTTATATTGCAGTTGCTGTCTTAATTCTTTTAGGTTTATATGCACTTATTTTCAAAAGAAACTTGATCAAAATGGTCATTGGGATAACACTTATTGAAAGCGGGGTCAACCTGTTTTTAATAACCCTTGGATATAGAAAAGAAAGTATTGCGCCGATTTATACGAGTTCGCCTGGAGGAGTTATGGCTTTTCCAGTTCCTCAGGCATTGACACTTACTAGCATTGTTATAGGCGTTGCTGTTATTGCGTTGATGTTGTCACTTGTGATGCATATCTATAGACATTACGGAACTTTGGATGTTAGAAAAGTAAGGAGGCTGAAGGAATGAATGTGCCCGATTATACCATCGCACTGGTTGTAGCTATTCCTCTTCTTGGTGCATTCCTAACCCCTCTGGTCGGTAGAATTAATGATAAACTAAGGAACATATTTGTTATCCTTGTTCTTACTTTGAATGCGTTCCTTGTTTTTTTACTTGCCTCGGATGTACTCACTACTGGAATAAAAACATATGTTTTTGGTGCTCAAGATATAAGTTATCCAATTGTAAGGATACTATTCGAAGTAGACGCCATGAGTATTTTCATGGCAATCATCAGTTCAATATTGGTAACTGTGGCTGTAATATACTCATGGTCGTTCATGAAAGAAAATACGGGTCTAGACAAGTATTACACCCTTATCTTGCTTCTAACTGCTGGTATGCTTGGCATGGTTCTCACCGGCGATATGTTCAATTTCTTTGTATTTCTTGAAATAACGTCAATAGCTTCCTGCGCACTCATAGCCTTTTGGACTCATAAAGGTGAATCAGTTGAGGCTGGATTCAAATATATTGTAATTAGTGCAATGGGTGCACTGTTTGTCTTATTTGCAATAGCATTGCTCTATGGCCAATACAATGCATTAAATATTGCACTACTTTCAAGCGTGATACAGTACACCTTTTTAGATAAAATCGCTCTTGTTTTGTTGATAGTTGCTCTTGCAATGAAAGCAGGAATTGTACCTATGCATATGTGGCTACCTGATTCGTATGGCAGCGCTCCTTCATCAATTTCAATCATACTGGTCAGTGCTACTTTAGCCAGTTTATACGGTGTGTTCAGAGTTATTTTCACTTTATATGGTAATGTTTTATCTAAAATAGCTAATTTTGGTATTCCTGTGAATGTACTCATTGGATGGCTTATTGTAGCCTTGGCTGTTATTTCCATCCTTATCGGCGTATTCATGGCACTTATTCAGTCTGATTTCAAGAGATTGATCGCATATGGTGCTGTTGCAGAATTAGGATACATGTTTCTAGGGATTGGCACAGGCATCGTTGCTTTAGGAACTGCCTACGGTAAAACTGCATTAGATGGTGGAATTTTTCACGTAATAAATGATGCATTAGACGTTGGTCTTTTATTTCTCGTTGCAGGTGCCATTTACTATGCAACAAAGGAAACATCACTTGATAAATTGGGTGGACTAGCAAGAAATATGAAATATACAACTGTATTTTTCATCATAGGGTTTCTTGCTGTTGCAGGCATGCCTCCATTAAATGGATTCGCATCTAAATTACTGATATATGAATCAACGTTTCAACTTAATCCTATACTAGCAATTGTAGCAATATTATGTAGTATATTATTACTAGCAGTGTTTGTTAAGGTATTCTATTCTGCTTTTATGGGACCACAACTGCCAAAGTTCAAGGATGTTAAGGAGGTCCCAAAAAGTATGCTATTTTCCATGGGGATTATTGCTTGTATCATCGTTATATTTGGTCTGTTCCCAGAGTTTATCATAAATAATCTCGTTGAACCAGCAGCAAATGCACTGATTGGATATTCAGAATATATATCTCAAGTTGTGGTGGGAGGTATCTAAAATGTTCACGGTAGAGACGGGTAGCGGTTTTTGGAATCCAATTATCTGGGTTATTGCAATAGTTGTAACTTTTCTCTTGATCTATATCCTTAGAAGTTTAGGTAAAAAGGGATACAAAAAAGACACTGAACAGGTCAAGTCATTTCTCTCTGGAAACCCTGAGTATCCAAAAGAAAAAATGCACATCAAAGCTAGTAACCTCTACTGGGGTTTTACAACAAGCCTTAAAGGATTGTACACGCTTTTACGAAAAATGCATACAGGAAACACAAGCGATTATGTTCTCTGGTTTGTAATCATATTGGCTATTTTCTTATTAGTTGAGGTGATTTAATGGATATTTTGGGACTTTCTGAGACTGTCTTACGACTTATTATTGGTACTATTGTTGTTGCGTTGTTTGGGATAATCTTTGGTTTATTATACAAGGGTGTCGATCGTAAAATAGCGGCCCATATGCAAGGTCGTATTGGTCCACCGATTAGACAGCCTTTTAGGGACATCAGAAAATTGTTTACAAAGGAGAATGTTGTGCCTGAAAACGCTATACCATGGATATTTAACCTTGTGCCACTTTTAGGTTTGGTAGCTACAATATCAATTTTAATTTATTTGCCAATCGGTGGTTTTTCTCCGATAATGTCATGGGGTGGAGATCTTATCCTAATTCTTTATCTGTTAATGTTCCCATCACTTGCTATGATTATAGGTGGTTTTTCGTCTGGTTCTCCTTATGCTATTGTTGGCGCTCAGAGAGAAATGGCAACGATGATTGCCTACGAATTTCCCCTTGCTATTATTATAATAAGTCTTGCTTGGAAATTAACTCAAGTGGGAAGTGTGAACGTCTTTGCATTATCCACTATTGCTGGGACGCCTATATGGAGTAATGTTACAGGACCATTGGGATTTATTGGTTTTGCGATATTACTGCTTGCATTAGTTATTGTCACTCCAGCCGAACTTTCTAAGATACCATTTGATTCACCTGAGGCAGAAACTGAGATAGCTGGGGGACTTCTTGTCGAATATTCTGGTAGAAATCTAGCGATGTTTTACCTTACTGATGGTGTGAAAACTGTGGTTATGGCATCGATAATAGTTGTACTGTTCTTCCCATATAATCTTTCTGCTTTACCACTACTTGGTTTGGAAGGTGGAAGTTATGTTGCGTATGCTATCGATATCCTCTTCTATCTACTGAAGGTCTTTCTTGTAATACTTTTCTCTGTGACATTAATTCGTGTGGCAATTGCACGTTTAAAAATCGATCAAATAGTCTATACTTATTGGGTTCCATTAACTCTATTTAGTCTTGTGGGATTGATTTTTATAATGTGGGATGGGTGGATAATGAATCTGCTAGGACTAGTATAACTAATAATTCTCAATTTTTAACATAGTTTTATTAAATCAAATCTTAATTTCAAGAAATGGTTTCAAATGGATAAAAGTTCAAAAAAGTCAGGTGAAAATAGTGTCTTTTTCTTTTTTTTCATTCCCACACTTATGCTCATTATTGGTTACCTAATCTTCCTCTACTCGCCATTATTATCGGAATCAAAGTTTCTTTACATTCCATTATTTTTAGGTTTAATACTACTTGGAATGGGGTTCTTCCTAAAAACAAATGTACTAGCTAGCAAAATTAAGATACTGGGATGGGGTTCTTTCTCGTTTTTTTGGGCGACTCAACCTGGTTATTTATTTGCCCCAAGTGGTGATGTATTTAATGCTGGAGTTTGCATTATCGGCATCTATGTATTGGTATACATCGGATATCATGAATGGTTGTCAATAAAAAAAAATGAACAGATTCCATGTTTAGATTGGATAGCTGGAGGCACTTTTTTAGCTGGCATTATTTACTTTACAATAGATACTGGAGTTATTCCCGGGTTAAAAGATTGGTTAATAGATGTTGTTGCAGCCCAAACTACTACATTTTTTAATATCATAGGTTTAGAAGCATATAAAGAAGGGCCCATTGTGTTCTACAATGGAGTTCCAGTCACCATAATCTTTGCATGTACCGCAATTCAATCGATAGTTTTGTTTGTAGGAATGATCGGAGCGTTACCCAACGTCAGCCTAAAAAGAAAAACACTTGCGATGTTTGTTACTGTAATACCAATTTATTTTCTTAACCTCATTAGAAATGTCAGCGTCATATTCCTTGTTGGAGGAGGGATTACCTCTTTTGAAACGGCCCACAATATCATAGCAAAGGCAGGATCTTTGATTGCACTTATAGTATTGCTGCTCATAACGTTCAAAATTTTACCGGAGTTATATGATGAGATAATCTGTTTATTTGACTTACCAAAAAGAAAAGGTCCTGTTGAAAACTTTTTTATCAAATATTTAAGGAAAAAAGCAAGATGAAAATCGCTAAAGGTGGCTTATATTGGATTATCCCCTCCTTTTTAGTTACCTTATTTTTTATTGTTTTGACCATTTACATTAATGAACCAATTAAATACGTTATTCTTTTTATCTTTATGTTATCGCTATTGATTTCATTTGTCTTATTGATTTTTTTTCGAGATCCTCAAAGAAAAATAGGTAAAGGCATTGTTGCAGTTGCAGATGGGATAGTACGGGAGATAACCAAAGAAGAAGATAAAGATGTTGACAAATGCACAAAGATATCCACGTTTATGAATATTTATAATGTTCATGTTAATCGAATGCCAATAGATGGAGTGATTAAAGATATAATACATCATGATGGAGCCCATATCCCTGCTTTTAAAAAAGAATCAGAAAAAAATGAAAAAGTCATATTATTATTAAAAACAAATATCGGAAATATTAAAATTATTCAGATAGCAGGAACCCTAGCACGTCGAATTGTTCCATATGTCAAAAAAGGGGATATCGTTAAAAAAGGAGAAAAAATTGGACTTATACGACTTGGATCTAGAGTAGATATATATCTACCAACAAAAAAGATAAAATCGATAACAGTTAAAGTAAAGGATAGAATACAAGCAGGGGAAGATACAATTGCAGAAATCAATGATTAAATTATTATCTATTGCAGATTTTGTTTCCCTTACTAACGCGATTTTTGGTTTTCTTGCCATACTTATGATCTTTTTAAATGAGATACGCCTTTCTTTTTATTTTATTCTAATAGCGTTGTTAGCAGATGGTCTTGATGGTATTGTAGCAAGAAAAACGAGGAAAGGTGAACTTGGCGAGTATATGGAGGCAATGGCTGATATGATCTCTTTAGGTATTGCTCCTTCATTTTTTGTTTACAACATATATTACGAGTTTGTTTCAGAGTGTGTTTATTATCATAGTTTACTTGTTGTCATTCTTATTGTGTTTTTGTCATTAAGCATTGTTAGACTTGCTTCTTTCCACATAATAAAAGAGAAAAAATTCTTTGTTGGTCTACCTGCATCAGCAGGAACAATCTTCATCCTCATATTATCATTTCTCTTCGAGATAGAATTTATGTATATTCTCCCTTGCATTGTTGTGATATCTATTGCAATGGTCTCACCGTTACGCTTTCCGAAAATAGGATGGAAAATTGGCACTATCGCTGCGGTGTTGATATTGTTAACACTCATTATGGGCGATATCTATTACAGTGTCGCTCCGATTTTACTGATTATTGCTCTTGCTATCTATGCAATAGCAGGCCCAATTTATGTAAGAAAAAAGTCGTCATAGGTTAAAGGAACATAATCATAGCTCTCAATGTCACCGTTTTTAATTTCAACGATTCTCCCTCCATTACTCGATTTATTGAGTGTCGATGAATCTGTCTGTACAAACACTGGCCACTCATAGAGATCGCTTGGTTTTTCACCTACAGAATTGAAAATCTTGTTTTCGTGCGTATGTCCTGTAAGAACAAGAGTGACATTGTTGTCAAGGGAGTAGTCTATAAACTCTTCTCGATTAAATGCTATGCAATTTTCATTGCCACTTGGAAGATCATCAGGTACAGCAAACAGCCCATAATCATCAATATCATTAACGGCTGGATGATGCATTATGATAATTTGATGCATCTTATTGTTGCCCAGTTCTTTTTCTAATAGGTACATCTGATTATTGGTAAGGCCACTGCCTTCCGGGCTTATTGTCCATATCTTAACCTGTATTTCCCATCTGCTCCAATCATAACCGGAGTCTAGTAAGACAAAATTCATGTTTCCGTATTCAAAAGCATAGTCATTTAAAGGATTCAAATATGAGTGATAATGTGATAGGTTGTAAAACGGGAAATAAAGGTGAAGTATCCCATACTTATATCTCTCATGATTTCCTGGAGTTGTAAATACAGGTGAGTTGCAAGTTACAATTACATCTTGAAGATCTTTAAAGAAATTGCGACTCCTTATAATTTGGTACCAATCAACTAAATCTCCAGACATTACAACAAAATCAGGTTTGATTTCCTCATTTAGATAATTAATTACGCTTGCCAATTCTTCTTTTTCATTAATCAAATTATATCTTTTTCCTATGTGAATATCTGTTAAGTGTACAAATGTATACTCAACTGGCTCCTCATCAATTATTTTTACTGCATGTGGCCATGTATAGTTATCTTTTGATGTTGTAATTGAAATATTGTAAAAACCATAGGGAATACTGTCTATATTGTAACTCGTTATGAGCTCGTCTTCAACTTTATCTTCACCTGCATGTATCCATGTATAAAATATATCACTTTGGTTGTCTAGTACATATGTGAAAGATCCGTCTATACTTTCTAATTTTGCATGTTTAATGTCAATGGTATCTTCCAAACTATATCTTTCTTCTGAGAGAGCTACTAATAGTTCCTCTGATTCGCCCTTGTTTATAATGCTTGGACATCCAATTGATGGAAATATGATATTTTCTGTATCAAAGCCAACACTTATATTTTTTGTTTGTGATGGAAAAGATCCTGCTGTAAACCGCAATGTGTGATTTCCAACGACTACAGGATACCAACGTATTTTTTTAATATACATCGGCAATCTCCCAATTTTGACTAATACCTGATCTAATGATACGCTTGCAGATTTCCATTCAATCCTGTTTGATTTAGCAATCAACCCTTCATAATCATCAGAAATGTTTAGCATTTCATCGAACCTTTCTCCAAATGGATTTCCTTTCAAAGTAATTAATATTCCAATTGGTTTTCCCAAAGTTGGATATGAGTTTGAAAAAGAGATGTCAATGATATCGCCAGGGGATACATCTTCAGTTTGTAATTCTTTAATTACTTCGTTATGGAGTGTATTTTCTAAGATTTTCTTTTCGAACTCAATTCCTGTAGCAGGGTATAATGTAAAATTCAACAGTAAAAATAGTACTAAAATTTTGATTAACACCGATTTTTTATTTATCATATTCTACCTTTACGCCTAATAATTATGTTTTATATATTATAAATATTTTTATGAGTAATTGGAGAAATATTTTATCGTAAGAGAATATCTCCTCAATTAGCAATTAAACCCTCAATAACTCTATTTTAAATAAAATTTTACAATCCAAACCTTTCTAAACAAAAATTGCATTACATATTGCTGATATGGACGATATACCCAAAATCGGCATAACAGGTATGCCTAGCGTCGGAAAAACACAAACACTAATAAAAATAATCGAAAAAATTGAAAGTAGTGGATATACAATAGAAGGGATGATAACAGAGGCTTTTATAGAAAATAAAAAACGTACCGGATTTTATGTAGAAGATTGGCAAACTAAAGAAAAAGAAGTTTTTGCTCATCTTGATTTTGATCAAAAAGACAGAGTAGGGAAATATGGTGTTGACTTAAGCATCTTGGAGAAGGTGGGCGTAAATGCAATTGAAAAGGCAATTAATGACGAAGATGTAGACATCATCATTATCGATGAAATTGGAAAAATGGAGATGTTGTCAGAAAAATTCTGTGAAGTTGTTATCGATGCCATGGATTCTGATAAGCCGATATTGGTTACCTTACATAAGAAGTCGAGAACGCCCTTATTACAGGATATTAGAAGAAGAGACGATATAAGAATTCTGGAAGTCACAGCAGTCAATAGAAATTTGCTTCCATATAAAATTGAAAAGATCATGGCAGAAAAATTACCACCTTTATTCTAATCATGATAGTACAAAAAACCGAAATTGTAAAAGAGGGAAAAACTGAAAGCTTAGTTTTTAAAAAAAAAGTTTCTAAAAAAGGACCTGGTTCAAAAGATAATGAACCATTTTATAACCCATCCATGGAGTTAAATCGGGATTTATCTATTGTAGTAAATCAATGGATTATAAATAATTGTAAAAAACATGTACACTTGTTAGATGGACTCGGTGCCTCAGGGATCAGAGGAATAAGACTTGCAAATGAGCTCGATGGTGATTTTGATGTCACTATTAATGATTGGAATGAACAGGCTTTTTCGTTAATCAAAAAAAATTTAGAGCTTAATAAATTGGATAATGTCATTGTTTCTCATAAAAATTTGAATGCGTTGTTATCAGAAAATAAGTATCATTATATTGATATTGATCCTTTTGGGTCTCCAGCACATTTTGTAGATTCTGCAGTTAGAAGTGTATATAACAATGGTTTCATAGCATGTACTGCAACAGATACCGCGCCGTTATGTGGTATCTATCCAAATGTGTGTTTGAGGAGATATGGTGCACGGCCATTCCATTCCTATGTTATGCATGAGATTGGTCTGAGAATACTGCTTGGCTTTATCTGCAGGGGGGCTGCTAAATATGATAAAGGTGTTAAACCGATAATTAGCTATTCTACTGATTATTATTTTAGAGTCTATGTAAAGATTAGAAACGGAAAGAGTTATGCTAATAAATCGATGGAGAATTTTTCTGTTATTAGTCCGAAAGAAATTTTTATTTCTTCAGATGATAATGAACACGATATTGGGCCTCTATGGCTGGGAAAATTGCATAATAAAAATGCAATAAAAGAAATTAGAACGCTTTTATTTAAAAAAGAGTTGAATACAAAAAATTCTCTTTGGAAACTACTATCTCTGTTTGAAGAGGAAGCAAATGCCCCACCTTTTTTTTATACAACAGACGATTTCGCTTCGTTCTTAAAAATGGCCCCACCTAAAATTGACAAAATCTTTGAAAAACTTACTGGCAAAGGATATAAGGTATTTAGAACCCATTTTTCCCCCACAGGTTTTAAAACGAATGCTCCTTTGGATGAAATAAAGAAAGTGTTTTAAGGAATATATGGTGTGAAACTCGCATTGATTCTGATATTTATCCGGTTGCATTATAGAAATTGATTATGTTATATTTGTAACACTTAAACACCACTTCTTCCTACGTTTTAGAGATAAATTATAAATATGTTACACGCATTAGCAATATAATAGGGAGGTAAAAATGCAACATACCTTATTTACAAAAGAAATTGCCTTTGTTGTTATACTTTTATTCATCAGTGTTAGTGTTATTCCATCAACTGGAACTAACATAGTAGAAGAGTCATCTGCCATGTCTTTTGATGGCAATACATTGTATGTCGGAGGCAGTGGTCCTGGTAACTATTCCACTATTCAAGAAGCAATTGACAACGCAAGTGATGGAGACACTGTTTTTGTCTATAGTGGAATGTATAATTTGGATGAGAGGATTAACATTAACAAATCTATTAGATTAATTGGTGAGAACAAAGATAATACGATTATAAATGATAGTGGGATTTCGATTGTTGTTTCTGAGGTATGCATTAGCGGTTTTACAATACAAAATGGCAATGGCATTACAATAACGTCATATTCATTGGAAGTTACAAATAACAATACTATTACTGGTAACATTTTTAAATCAAATGAATCTTTTTATGGATTTGGTGGTATCACTATTAGTAATTCAGTTTACAACACCGTTTCTTATAACTCTTTTTTCAATTGTGGTCTAATGATGATTTCATTTGATTACTTGGATATAGTGACTGTATATCCGAATTTTGTTTATAATAATACAGTTAATGGTAAACCACTGGTGTATTTTGAGAATACCTCTGATGAAGTCATTGATGATGCTGGACAGGTAATTCTCATGGGTTGTAACAATATCACTGTTAAGAGTTTAGAACTATCTAACACGATTATTGGTGTACAACTACTAGATTCCTTAAATTGTTTTATCTTAGACAACGTGTTTTCGAATACCTTTTTGGGAGGCATATTCCTTGGAAATTCAAACAATAACACAATTTCAGGTAATACTATTTCGGATAACGAACTTGGCGCATTCCTTGTATCTAGTAGGTATAACACGATTTCGGAAAACTCTTTTGAAAACAACGGAGCTAATATATTTATCATAAAATCATCATGCAATAATATTTCATGTAACAATTTCAAATACCGATTTTACTTTTACATATTTAATATCTTTTCATTGGATTCAGATAATAAATGGAATGGTAATTTTTGGAATAGACCTCGGCTGCTTCCCGTTCTTATCTGGGGATTCAAAACAACCCTCTTATTACGAATGAGACGTAGCTTGGATATTGATTGGCGACCAGCACTAAAACCATATGATATATCATAGGAACCAAGAATCAGGAATTAGATGAAAGATTCGTTGAATTATTTTTCCACAGGATCCTTAGTTTCAAGAGTTATCTTTCTTACTCTTTATTTTATTTGAATACCCCGCAGCTTGCTGCGATTGGGATGGAACAACTGCAGAAAGACGTTAAAATCTCTTTTGTATTAGACTAAGTTGATGATAGAATTACAACGTGCAAGTCATTGTGTGTATACGATCAGATATCATATGGTGATGTGTCTAAAATATCGTAAGAAGTTAATGTACCATAAAGATAGAATTCAATTTCTTAAGAACATTCTGCTTGAAATCAAAGAGAGATATTGTTTTGAATTTGAAACAATTGGGACAGATGGCGATCATGTACATATATTTGTAGGTGCTGCTCCGAAATACGCACCTTCAAAGAT